>CAMPAX010000165.1 GCA_946633495.1 uncultured Lachnospiraceae bacterium
GGCTCAACCAGCTCAAACTTCATATCCTCCGGAAGACCGCCTGCATTGTGGTGGGCCTTGATGCCTGCTTCGCTCTCCAGAATATCCGGCCAGATGGTTCCCTGTGCCAGAAATTCGATGCCGTCCAGCTTCCGCGCTTCCTCTGCGAATACCTCGATGAATTCTCCACCGATGATCATACGCTTCTGCTCCGGATCTGTCACCCCTGCCAGCTTGTCCAGGAAACGGTCAACTGCATCCACGTAGATCAGGTTCGCATTCATTTCATTCCGGAACACCTGGATCACCTGCTCGGGTTCACCCTTACGAAGCAGTCCATGGTTTACGTGAACGCATACCAGATTCTGACCGATGGCCTTGATCAGAAGCGCAGCAACCACCGAAGAGTCAACTCCTCCAGACAGTGCCAACAGCACCTTCTTATCTCCTACCTGCTCCCTAATGGCCGTGATCTGCTCTTTAATAAATGCATCTGCAAGCTCCGGTGTCGTGATCCGGACCATATCCTCCGGACGTCTTCCTGTGTCCATGTTTTCTTGCCTCCTGTTTATAAAATTGGTAATCCGTCACAGCCGGTCTGCTATGATCCTTCCCATGATACATGATCTGTTCAGGATCACGATTTATACCGGTCTATTCTTTCATCGAATAACGATCAGTCTTCGATCAGATATCCTGCCTCATCAAACTGATATGCAACGCCTTCGATATTCACTGTCATATCCTTCGGACACCATCCCGAAGTATCCTCGTACCACCAGCCCTTGTAGTTCTTCCTCCAGCGGCCTTTGTACTTATAGACCCATGTACCATTCTCTTCCAGCTTGTAGTTATCCCACCAGCCGTCGCAGCGCATCAGTCCGGTCTCCGGATCGAAATAGTAATAATATCCGTTCACCCATTTCCAGCCCTTGGCACGTGTCCCGTTCTTCAGGATATAATAGTACTTATCTCCGGTGATCATCCAGCCATCTTTATCTTCTTTATTCTGATCGACCCAGTAACCGTTGCCGTCGAATTTGTACTCTTTTCCGTCTATCATCAGCATCTCATTTTTCGCATATCCGGAGGCATTTCCATACCACCAGCCAATGTTGTTCCGGTGCCATGCGTACTTGCCATTTCCGGTGTAAGCTCCGTTCTCGTCAAACTCATATCCCTTCCACCATCCGTCCGTGTAAAGGAATCCGCCGGGTGCGAAGCAATACTGAACCCCGTCAATGGTATGCCAGCCGTTCAGCATGATACCTTTCGAATTCAGATAATACAACTTCCCGTTGTCTTCTTTCCATCCGTCCGTGCAAAGGACTCCTGCGGAATTGGAGAAATACCAGTGTCCGTCTGTACGGAACCAGCCGATCTGAAGCACACCGTCCTCATTGAAATAATACTGTCTTCCATCAATCTTCTGCCAGCCGGTCAGACGCTTGCCGTTCTGATGATAGCAGAGGCCGTCATCCTCAGAAGCCCAGCACTCCCGGTCCGTGTAGTACTCTGCATATGCCATGATGGTCTGGCTGTAAGGGAAACCTCCGCTTGTATTGCTGTCATAATAAACCGGATATGTTTTTACCTTTCCGCTGCAGTTTCCACTGATATAATTCAGTACATGACGGTCCTCATCATAGTCCACTACGATTCCCACATGATCGAACATTACTCCGTCGCCTTCCCAGCAGAAGAAGATCAGTCCACCGGGGCGGTAGGGGATCTCATAGGGATCCACTTCTGTATGAACATAGTGATTCCATCCGGAGTAAGCGGCGATCTTCCGCGTTGCAAGCGGTGTATACCATACCTGTGCCTGATCCAGATTAAAGGAAGTCGTTATGGCAGATTTTTCTACACGCGGATCTGCGCACGTGGAATAATACCATCTTCTCTTATCTGATCCACTGTAATAACCGGCCTGATACATGCTCCAGCTGCTGAAAATGGCGCACCACTGCATATCATCATATTGCCGTTCGATCGCTTCTCGTTTCACATACCGCTGCATCCAGCGCGTATACTCTGTGTTCCCGGTACCGGCGGAATTACTCCGAAGCTCAACCCCGTTCCAAAGGTAACCGTCGGTTCTTGCTGTTTCCGCGGTAGATGCCGATGCCCAGAGAGCATAATTCTTATACCCCTCCTGAGACTGGGCAATCCGAAGCGTCCTCTGCATGATGTCTGTTACGCCCTCTTCATCCAGCTCAGCCAAAGTGCTCTGCAGACGTTTATAATAGTCAGAACCCATGTATTCTCTGGAAAATGACTCATCTGTCGCGGTACCGTCAGAGCGAAGATACAGATCGCCGATCCACTGGCTTGTCTGCATGATCCCGTTGGATCCGAAGTAATACTGTTCCTTCGATACGGTATACCACCCTGTTACCATTGCTCCTGAGGCTTTAAAGAAATACCAGCTGCCGTCGATCTGTTTCCAGCCGGTTACCATGGAACCTACCGGATTGTCATATCTCAGGAAATAATATTTTACATCACCGATCTCTCGCCAGCCTGTTGCCATAGTGCCGTCAGACAGGAAGAAATACCATTTATTCCTGATCTGCTTCCAGCCGGTGACCAAGGATCCATCTTCGTAATATTTCCAACTGCCGTCTTCCTGTTCCTCCCAGCCATTTGCAGCTACAGCCGCGGCCATACGCAGGGGAGCTTCTTTCAGGGAGTCAGCCGATTCTTCCTCTACGGCCTCCGTATCAGCAGTTTCTTCCTCTACGGCCTCCGTATCAGCAGTTTCTTCCTCTTCTTCGGTCATTTCCGGCACGTCAAAAGAATCCGTTCCATCCTCTTCCGAAGAATCCACCTTCTCATCTCCCGAAACGCTTTCCGAAGTACTCTCGGATCCTTCTTCCTCCGAACTGTCTTCCTCTTCATTTTCCGTTCCGGAAATGAGTTCATCCGTTCCCGTCTCATACGAATCCACAGGATCGAAGTCCCCGGTTATTTCTGTATCCGTCTCTTCCGAAGGATCTAAGTCCTCCGTTTGAGAAGCTGCGTATCGGGCATCCGACCCGAGTGTCTTTACATCCTCTCCGGTCTCTTCAGAGCCATCACTTCTGGCTTCTCCCACGATCTCCGTAGTCTCATTACCCGAAGTTTCCGCTGCATATACAGATGCCCCCGTTCCCGCAGTCTGCCCCAACACCAGTCCGAGCGTCAGAAGATAAGTTGCGATCTTCGTCCGTCTTTTTCTCATAGAAAACTCCTTTTTCAACGACATTTCCGATAGTCTTTACAGCATTTCCGGCACTATCGAATCCTTCTCCGGGTCCTCTGTACGCACACGGTTTCCCGATCCATGCGCCTACATCTCTTACACCGAACAAGAAAAGGACGGCAATCCTGCCGTCCTTTATCGTCGTCATCTGGCTGGATTACTTTCGGATATACTTGTTCAGTGTATCCACAACAGTATTCAGATTATACGGCTTTGCGATATAATCATCCAGCTGATTCTCTATGATACGTTCCTTGTCACCGAACATGGCTCTTGCGGTGACCGCAATGATCGGAAGACGCTGGCGGCGCTCCTGATGTTCGATCCGTCGGATCTCCTGCGTCGCAGCGATACCGTCCATGACGGGCA
Organism: uncultured Lachnospiraceae bacterium; assembly: GCA_946633495.1. Taxonomy (GTDB): domain Bacteria; phylum Bacillota; class Clostridia; order Lachnospirales; family Lachnospiraceae; genus Eubacterium_Q. Next base: position 3,593 of record CAMPAX010000165.1, read on the forward strand.
TCTGCACGTCAAAGAGGGCCGCGTCGTAGTGCTTCTTCTTAAAGAGCTCCACTGCCTTCTGTCCATTTTCGGCGATATCATAAGAGAACCCGGCCATACCAAGAAGCTTGCCGATCACCTGCTGGTTCACCGGCTCATCCTCAGCGACGAGTATTCTCGCATGTTTTCCGTTTGCCGTATTGATAGAGTAAGCTGCAGGATCCTGCTTCTCCTCCATCTTCTTTGCCTCAGCTTCCGCCGCCTTAACGATCTTCAGCGGAATCTCGGCAATAAAGGTAGAACCGATCCCTTCCTTACTCTGTACGGAGATCGTACCACCCATCAGTTCCGTGATCTGCTTGGAGATTACCAGACCCAGACCGGAACCGCCATATCTTCTTGTATCCGATCCATCTACCTGTGAGAAACGGATAAAAAGTTTGCTCATATTTGCCTCGGAGATACCGATACCGGTATCTGCCACGGCGATCCGAAGAGTTACCTTATCTGCCGTATCATCGATAGCCGCGATCTTCACGCGGACACCACCATCGGAAGTGAACTTGATGGCATTCGACAGAAGGCAGTTCAGTACCTGCTGGATCCGCTGTCCGTCCGCACGAACCAGCTTCGGCATATTATTTCCGAAGTTCAGATCCAGTGAAATGTTCTTGTTATCAGCCGCGGGAACATGAGCTGCCACAGTTTCCTCGATGGCTGCCTTGATGTCGGTGATTTCTTCTTTGATCTTATACTTGCCTGCTTCCAGCTTGCTGATATCCAGGATATCATTGATGAGGCGGAGCAGATTATCCGCACAGTTTTTTGCGGTGATCAGATTATCTCTGTAATCTGCCTGAAGATCATCTGCCATAAGCGTCAGCTGGATCATACCCAGAATGCCGTTGATAGGCGTACGGATCTCATGGCTCATATTTGCAAGGAATTCTGCCTGTGTCTTATAAGCAGCATTTGCATCCTCGATGGCGCGGGACAGCTTCGCTTCTGTCTCCTTCTGACCGGTCACATCAATAACGACCATGTTGATGTGGTCAGCTTCGGACTTATACATAACGGTGTTGAAGACCTTACCAAGCTTCTCCATGGTGATCTCAACATCCATCAGGTCACCCTGCTTGGTACCGGAGGTATTATATGCCCGGAACCATGCATTAATGTCCTGAAGAACTTCGATATTGGACTCGCCGATGATCCGGTCCTGATAATCCATACGATCCAGATTGAAGTAAACGCCAAATGTCTCATTTGCGTCTACCATCTGGTAACCGGTTACCTGTCCGGAAGGATCCTGAATGATCTTCGCCTGAGCGAAGCCGATGGGAAGGTTCATGAAAAGCTTTTTGTACTTATCATTCTTTGCGTTCGAACTTCCGCTCGACATCTGGCTGATGAAGAAAAATGCAACACCGATCTGCAGCAACAGCATGATGATTCCCACAGCCGTATTCCCAACGAGCACGCCGATCAAACCAAGCACACCGATAGCCACTGCCGCGATGATCGCCAGTGTCTTCGAGTCCATCTCTTTCAATTTTTCCATAATGCACCCCTTTTAAATCTTGTTCCCCGTCTCTGCCGTTTCAGCGGGATCATATCGGATCCCATGATACGAACGCGCCGCATCCTAAAATCCCTCACAACCCCCTGTCATTCGGCGAAAGACATCCACCTCCATGGGTACCGCGCCGTACCCGATTCCCGGACTGTTCCGGAAATCCGGAATCCGTAAACAGGCTGCCTGTTTACTTCTTCTTTCGGAAGTTTTGCGCCAAGAGAACATACATAGAATCATTATATATTGTTTTCTTCATTATGTAAAGCAAGAGTGTTACATTTTTGTAACGATTTTTCGAAGTATTTTTTCGAATGCACCGCATTTTATGATGCTGGGGTCAAAAGGTATTTTGCCCCCAGCTGATGATCCGCAGCA
>CAMPAX010000166.1 GCA_946633495.1 uncultured Lachnospiraceae bacterium
AGGAAACGATCTGGTTCCGGTACCGAATCCGCTTCCGGTCACGGTACGAAATACCTGGAACCCGATCCGACTTCAATCCGAAGAAGCAAACTATCACCTGATGGCGTTTAAGTACGAGGGAAACCGGCTTGCGTTGGAAATGTCACACTCTTTGTCGGATGGAGCGGGTTTTCTTCCCTATATTAAAAGTGTGCTTTATCTTTATCTCAGTCGTAAAACCGGTAAGCCCTTTGATCCGACAGGATTCCGTCTGCCGGGAAGTCCGATTCCGGAATCGGAAATCGGTGACCCATTTTCAAAACTGGATATAGACGGTGCTGAGCCGCCGATCTATCAGAAAAAACCGATTGAGGACTTCTATCGTCTGAGCGAAGGGAAAGAAAAAGGGTACATTTGTTTTGGACTGCAGCTCCCGGAAGATCAGGTGATGAAGTACTGTAAGGGAAATGACGGAAGTCCGAATGTACTCATTGCGGTTCTTCTGACAAGAGCGATCAGGCGTGAAGACCCCGAAAATTCCAGGACAGTCACTGCCTCAATTGCCATTGACCATAAGGCAATCCTTGGAAACTATGATAATTATCGGATGTTTGCAAATGTAGCAGTTCTGGATTTCCCTGTGTCCAGAGATCTGAATGACATTATGAAATCCTGTACCATGGCGCGGGGGCAGCTTATACTGCAAACACAGCCTGAGAACTCCCTTTGGGCCATGAAACAAAGAAAACTAACCTATGCAAAGCTGGCATCCATTCCGCTGGAGATGAAGACCACTGCACTTGCAAAATCGGCGGGAAGCCCGAGATGGACTTTGGCAGTATCTTACGCAAACAGCAGAAGCTTCGGCCCCTTAGATCCTTACATAGATGAGCTGTATTTCATGGCCGCACCCGAAGTGATCGATATGGGGGTGGAGGTCACTTGTATCAATCATAATTTCTTCTTGTCCATAACACAAAATTTTACTTCGGAACAATACTTCAATGCATTTTTGGAAGAATTATCTTTGGCCGGAATCTCATACGTGGTAAAGTACAAAGATAATACGGAATTGTGTGGAGTATAGATCCGGGCGATGTCATGACCGGTGTAAGGAAAAAAGATTTGGTGGAACTATGAAACTCATTTTTGCCTCAGACAGCTTCAAAGGAACCCTATCTTCCTCGGAGATCTGCGTCCTGCTTGAAAAAGCGGCAAAGGAAGTCTTCGGAGAAGAAAACTTGAACTGTATAGGCCTTCCTGTTGCTGACGGCGGAGAAGGTACGGTAGATGCAGTCCTCGCGGCACGGCATGGAAAAAAGATCAGGGTGCAGGTACATGGCCCGCTCATGGAAGAGCAGGAAGCATACATTGGATGCCCGGATCCCGATCATGCCGTCATGGAAATGTCAGCAGCCTCCGGTCTTATCCTGGTACCGGAAGCGCTTCGTAACCCACTCCGTACTACAAGCTACGGAACAGGAGAAATGATCCTGGCTGCACTGAACCTGGGGATCCGCGACATCACCATCGCCATCGGCGGGAGCGCTACAAATGACGGGGGTATGGGCTGCCTTTCCGCATTAGGTGTCAGGTTCCTGGATGAATCCGGGAAAGTGTTGGCAGGTGTCGGAGAGAATCTGGAGAAAGTACGTGATATCGATATCGATGGTCTTGATATGAGAATCCGGGGGATGATACATTCGGGGAAGCCCGCTCTTAGTACTCAAGGGGTAAACCTGACCGTAATGTGCGATGTAACAAATCCTCTGTGCGGGGAAATGGGAGCTACAAGAGTCTACGGCCCCCAAAAGGGCGGAACTCCGGAAGTGATCGAGCGCTTGGAACTGGGAATGCAGAACTACCGGGATGTGATCCAAAGAAAGATGGGAGTGGACGCGGATACGATCCCGGGAAGTGGGGCAGCCGGTGGACTTGGCGCAGCGTTATCGATCTTTCTGGGAGGAGAAATGCGCTCCGGTGTTAATACGGTACTGGATCTCATCGGCTTTGACAGATACCTGGAGGGGGCAGATCTTGTGATCACCGGCGAAGGACGGGCAGACGCTCAAAGTTGCTGCGGTAAAGTAATGCAGGGCGTCGGACAGAGAGCAAAGGCTGCCGGAATCCCGGTGATCGGTCTCTGTGGATCTTTGGATGAAGGAGCAAAGAAGCTTCTGGATCATGGGATCACAAAGCTTCTTGCAACATCTGAACCCGGAATGCCGCTGGAAGAAGCTATGCGTCGGGCAGAGGAACTATACTATCGGAGTGCTGTCCGAATGTTCAAAGAATGGAAGTGATAAGATTTTTCCAATACAAATGTAAAGAGAACATCGATTTTCTCGGGAGGTTAATATGGCATGGTATGACGAGGCAGTATTCTATCACATTTATCCGTTGGGACTTACGGGGGCTCCAAAGCAGAACGATTACGGTGAACCGGTACACAGGTTGAATACCCTGGTTCCCTGGATCGATCATATGAAAAAGATCGGAGTAAACGCGCTTTATATCGGCCCCCTTTTTGAATCGGTAGGGCATGGGTATGAAACTACGGATTATAAGAAGCTGGACTCAAGACTGGGAACGAATGAGGACCTGACAGATTTTGTGAAGAAATGTCACGATGCAGGGATCAGGGTTATCCTGGACGGAGTTTTTAATCATACGGGGCGTGACTTCTTCGCCTTTAAGGATATCAAGGAAAAAAGGGAGAAATCCGCATACAGAGACTGGTACTGTAATGTGAATTTCTACGGAAATAACGAATATAACGATGGTTTCTCCTACGAAAACTGGGGAGGCTATAATCTGCTGGTGAAGCTGAATCAGAGGAATCCGGCGGTTAAGGATTATATCTGTGATGTGATCCGTTTCTGGGTAAAGGAATTTGATATAGACGGTCTGCGTCTTGATGCGGCGGATGTGCTGGATTTTGAGTTCATGAAGGATCTCAGGCGGACAGCAGACTCCGTGAAACCGGATTTCTGGCTCATGGGCGAAGTGATCCACGGAGATTATTCCCGGTGGGCGAATGCAAATACCCTGCACAGTGTAACAAACTATACGCTTCATAAAGGGTTATTCAGCGGCATGAACGATCATAATTTCTTTGAGATCGCTCACACGATACGCTATACCAATGGGATGATCTCCAAAGCCATCCGACTTTACAATTTCGTTGATAATCATGATGTGGAGCGGATCATCACGAAGCTGAATAATAAGGCGCATTTCACGCCTGTGCATATCATGCTGTTCACACTCCCCGGAATCCCTTCGATCTATTACGGAAGTGAGTTCGGGATCGAAGGCAGAAAGGAACGGTTTTCGGATGATTCTCTTCGGCCGTACATCGATCTGAAGGAGCATGCGAAGGATTATGAGAATAATCCCTGTACGAAACTGATCACGGCACTGGGTAAGATCCATAAGGAGTACCTGCAGGATCTGACAGGGGAGGATTACAGGGAGCTTTGTCTTACCAACCGTCAGTTTGCCTATGGCCGCGGAAAGCTGGTCGTAGCGTTGAATAATGATGATAATGCGGCTGAGATAAATGTTCCGGCTGCAGACGGTGAATACATCGGTCTTCTGTATGGTGAAAAACTGACAGCAGCGGGAGGAAGGCTTCAGATACGCTTACTGCCCAATAATGGTGAGATCTATGCACCGGCTGAAGGTGGTAAGACAAAGAGCAGCAAGCTTAAAGTAACAGAGGCTAAGACACAGGAGCAGAAACCTTCCGAGAAGACAAAGGTAAAAGGGAAGGCAGCGAAAGAGACGAAAAAGGAGACGGCTGAGAAGGAATCAGTACTTATTCCGGATATCCCCTATGAGGAGATGACCGTGGAGCAGCTCCAGGCAGTGATACTTGCGAAGATGGCTAAAAACGGACCCGTAACGGACCAGATGCGTAAGGATGTCGAGGAGAATATCTGGCATAATTCACTTGTGAACTGGGCAAATAGTTTCAGATAAGGAGGTGGTGTGGGTATCATGGGTGGAACCTGAACGAATCAACGTCAATACTATAAACCCGGAGGACTAAGCGTGACTATCAGGAGATTTGAAAAGGCAGATGCCGCGGAGGTTTCACGGCTCATCAAAACCACAATACAAATATCAAATGCGAAGGACTATCCGGCTGAACTCCTGGATGTACTTGTTGAAACGGAAACAGAAGAGCATGTTCTGGAGAGAGCAAGCTGGACTCATTTTTATGTGGTGATCGATGAGGATAAGATCATAGGCTGCGGGGCCATCGGCCCGTACTGGGGAAAGGAAGATGAAAGCAGTCTCTTCACCATATTTGTTCACCCGGACTATCAGGGGAAAGGTATCGGACGGGATATCATCCATACGCTGGAACAGGATGAATATTTCCAACGGGCCCAAAGAATTGAGATACCTGCATCCATAACGGGGGTTCCTTTCTATAGGAAGATGGGATATGAATATAAAAACGGAGTAACAGAGCCGGACGAGGAACACCTGATCCGAATGGAGAAGAAAAGAGAATTATGGGACCTGGATACTAAGGTGCTTGGCCTGAAGCGAGGGACAGTTGCGGTTGAACTACATGATCCTGAATGGGAAAGAGTTGCGAAAGCCACAATAGAGAAGCTGAAGCGCCTGCTCTCCGGTGTTGCTTTGGATATTCAGCATATCGGCAGTACAGCCATAAAAAATATCGTTGCGAAACCGATCATTGATATCGTTGTGGGTGTATCGGATTTTGACCGGATCTTTAAGCTGAATCCGGTCCTGGAGGAGAATGGTTTCATTTTCCGGGGGCAGGATGTCCCGAATCAGTATTTATATGTATGCGGAGATGCTGATTCCAGAACGCATCATATACATGTGGTGCTCTGTTACTCGATCTATTGGAATAACTATGTGAATATGAGGGATTATCTGAACTCTCATGAGGAGGATGCCCGGGAGTATTCTGAGCTTAAGAAACGCCTGGCTGCGGAGTATCCGGAGGACCGGAATACGTATACCGAAAAGAAAAGTGCGCTGATCAACGAAATACTGAAGAAAGCAGCTGCCTGGCGTAACAGCTTAAATCATTCGCTTCTTAAATCAACCCAGAATACAAGAACACTGCTTACCGGAAGTTACCGCTATATTCGGAGTGATGTCCCGGGAAGTCTCACTGATGATGAAGTGAGATGGCTGTATCAAAACGGGATAACGACAATCGTGGATTTACGGTCCGAGGGAGAATTTCTGCGGAAACCGTGCAGGCTGGAACATGAAGAAGGATTTACTTATCATCATATGCCGGTAACAGGAGACGGAGCGGTGCCGGATTCCCCGGCATTCCTCTCGCAATCTGCTATCCGGAGAAGCAGTTCACCCTGATGGATTCTCTCGGGAAGAGACTGAAGATCGTAAGGCATCTCTGCGATGAGATCGGCATCAATAATGTGCAGGTCGTCCACGGCCGCGCG
>CAMPAX010000167.1 GCA_946633495.1 uncultured Lachnospiraceae bacterium
GATATTCTGGGGCATGATGATCCCACCATGATCCGGCGTCTGGAGGATCTGACGGGACTGGATGCAAAGAAGATCCCGCTGGATGATAAAAAGGTAATGGCACTTTTCCACGGTACGGAGTCGCTGGGGATCACGCCGGCGGATATCGACGGAACCAGACTTGGCTGCCTCGGTATTCCGGAGTTCGGAACGGATTTTGCCATGCAGATGGTAATCGACGCCAATCCGGAGAATTTCTCCGATCTGGTGCGGATCTCGGGCCTTTCCCATGGCACGGACGTATGGCTTGGAAATGCCAAGGATCTGATCGCCAGCGGAATCTGTAAGCTGTCCTCCGCCATTTGCTGCCGTGATGATATCATGGTATATCTCATGCATAAGGGACTTCCTTCCGGAGATGCCTTCGATATCATGGAGAAGGTTCGGAAGGGTATCGTGGCAAAAGGAAAATGTGATAAGTGGGAGGACTGGAAGATGGAAATGATCGCGCATGATGTGCCTGAATGGTACATGGGAAGCTGCGAGAAGATCAAGTACATGTTCCCCAAAGCCCATGCGGTTGCTTACGTTATGATGGCATGGCGGGTGGCTTATTTTAAGATCTACCATCCGCTGGCGTATTATGCGGCATTTTTCAGTATCCGGGCGAAGGCGTTCTCCTATGAGACCATGTGTCTGGGACGGGAGAAGCTGGATCGGGAGCTGCATCAGCTTCAGATGAAGGATAAATTTGAAAAGTCGGCAAAAGACGACGATTCGATCCGGGATATGAGGATCGTGCAGGAAATGTATGCCCGGGGGCTGGAGTTTATGCCTATCGATATTTACCGTGCGGATGACCGGTATTTCCAGGTGATCGACGGGAAGATCATGCCCAGTTTTTCCTCCATTGAAGGAATGGGCGAGGCTGCGGCCACACAGCTGAAGGAAGCGGCAAAGGACGGGATATTCCTGTCCCAGGCGGAGCTGAAGAGCCGGGCAAAGCTTTCAGGCACTGTGATCGAAAAGATGGCGAAGCTGGGGATCCTGGGAGACATGCCGGAGACGGGGCAGCTGAAGTTTGATTTTCTGTGATGGCTATTCAATGATCGATATATATCATTATATCGAACGCGCGTTCTGGTGTCAGCCATGAATTGTAAAATAGCCGATGGTAATTAAGATTCTTCGCCCTACGGGCTCAGAATGACACGGACATGTCATCCTGAGCGAAGCGAAGGATCTTGAAATGACGGAGAAGGAAGAATGAAACAACGACTTGCAGATTATATAGCGGACTTTCTGACGGATCACGGTGTGACGGACTGCTTTACCGTGACCGGGGGCGGAGCCATGCATTTGAATGATGCCTTCGGGCATCATCCGAAGCTGCACTCCACCTATAACCACCATGAGCAGGCCAGCGCAATAGCGGCAGAAGCCTATGCGAGGCTGACAAACCGGATGGCTTTGCTTTGTGTGACCACCGGTCCGGGGGGAACCAATGCGCTTACCGGCGTGCTTGGAGGATGGCTGGATTCCATTCCGATGTTTGTGGTGTCCGGCCAGGTTCGGTATGATACCACGGCCAGGTATAATGCACAGTTTACGGGACGTCCCCTTCGTGCCGTGGGAGATCAGGAATTTGACATTACAAAAGCGGCGGGCGCCATGTGCAAATATGCGGCCATGGTGGAGGATCCGATGGAGATCCGGTATCATTTGGAACGCGCATGGTATAATGCCGTAACCGGTCGTCCGGGACCCGTATGGATCGATGTTCCGGTGAATTTTCAGGGGTGTATGATCGAAACGGATGAACTTCGGGGATATGAGGAGTTTGACCGGGTGAAGGATGAGGATGCCATGGGGCTTCCCGCACCCTTTGATTCCGATATCGCAGGGGATGTGCTGGATCAGATCAGAAATGCAAAACGGCCGGTGATCTATGCCGGAAATGGGATCCGTCTGGCAGGAGCGATGGAAGAATTCCAAAAGGTTGTGGAGCTGCTCGGGGTGCCGGTATGCACCTACTGGGATGCTATCGATCTGATAGAGACAGACCACCCGCTGTATGTGGGACGGGGAGGAAATATGGGTGACCGTCCCGGAAATTTTGCGGTACAGAATGCGGATCTGATCCTGGCCATCGGCAACCGTCTTCCCATCCGGGTGACGGGCTATAACTGGAAGACCTGGGCCAGAGCGGCGAAGGTCATCATGGTGGATATCGACGCCGGAGAAATGAAGAAGCCCACGATCCATGTGGAGCAGCAGGTCCATGCAGATGCCCGGGTGTTCCTCTCTGAGCTGCTGGAGCAGCTCCTGATCCGTGAAGGGAAAGAAGAACCGTCGGTCGAAGAAGAGTGTCTTGAGGGAACGGAGCAGGCGGAAGCTTCCGGCTGGGTTGAGATCTGCCAAAACTGGAAGAAAAAATATCCTGTGGTAACGGAGGCTCAAAAAGCGGAAGACGTTCCGGCAAATCCATATGCGGTATTTGATATCATCAGCCGGGCACTGCCGGAGGGGATCACCACCATAACAAGCAACGGTACCTGCTGTGTGGCAGGTCATCAGACATGGGTTATAAAGAAGGGCAGCCGATTCCTCAATAACAACGCGGTTGCCAGTATGGGATACGGACTTCCGGCAGCAGTAGGGGCAGCGGTTGCGGAACGAACGGATATGAATCAAAATGCATCCGAACAAACAGACCCGGAGTCGAGCTTATCGGATAAGGCTGCTCTGTCGGAAACGCGAAATATGAAGGCTGCACATCCGTATGTTGTCTGCCTTGAGGGGGACGGAAGCATCATGATGAATCTGCAGGAGCTGCAGACCATTTCCACAAACCGGCTTCCGGTAAAGATCTTCCTCATCAACAATGAGGGATATCATTCCATCCGACAGACACAGACGAATCTCTTCGGGAATCATACGAAGGTGGGAATCGGACCGGAATCGAAAGATCTGTCCTTCCCGGATTTCGGAAAGCTGGCGGATGCCTTCGGACTGCCGTATGTACGGATCGGCGGAAATCGGGAGATGGAAGAAAAGATCGGCGGGATCCTGGCCATGGAGGGACCGGTGCTTTGTGAAGTGAAGGTTACCACGAAGCAGAATTTCGAGCCGAAGAGCAGTACGAGACGGAATCCTGACGGAACGCTGGAAAGCCCTCCGCTGGAGGATCTGGCGCCGTTCCTCCCGAGGGAAGAGTTGATGGAGAATATGTTCATCTGAGATGGTGTCCGGAGAGTTATATGTCATCCTGAGCGAAGCGAGGGATCTAAAAGATTCTTCGGCCGCTTCACTCAGAATGACACACCTGCCACTCGGAACATCGCAAGGAGTAAGAGGGTATATTATGGGGAAGATCAGTTTGCTGGACTGCACCCTGCGGGACGGCGGATATGTAAATGACTGGCGTTTCGGACGGGAAGCTATCCGGGGCATCGGACCAAAGATAGCAAAGAGCGGAGTGGAGATCTTCGAGGTTGGATTCATCAAGGGAGATACCTATGATCCGGATCGGGCGGTATTTCCGGATGTAAGTGCCATAGCAAAGGCCATCGCACCGAAACAGCCGGAGCTGATGTATGTGGGCATGGTAGATATGTCCGCGCCGGTTCCGATGGAGCGGCTGGTTCCGAAACGGGAGGAGTCCGTGGACGGGATCCGGGTCATTTTCAAGAAAGACAAACAATCGGAAGGATATGAGATGTGCCGGGAGCTGATGGCTGCCGGCTATCCGGTGTTTGTGCAGTTTGTGGGAACGGATCAGTATGATGAGACGGAATGGGAGGAGGCGCTGAATCGGTTTACGCCGTTGATGCCCTACGCCATATCCATTGTGGATTCCTTCGGACTGATGAAGCGGCGGCAGTTTCTCGAATACGTGAAGACCGCGGACCGGGTCCTTCCTCCTGCAATCCGGCTTGGATATCATGCTCACAACAATCTGCAGCAGGCCTTTGGAAATGCCGAAGCTCTGGTGGAGCTGGAGCTGTCAAGGGAGGTTGTGATCGACGGAAGTGTCTTCGGTATGGGACGCGGTGCCGGAAATCTCAATATGGAGCTTTTCGCGGATTATATGAATGAATATCACGGGGCAAATTACCGGGTGGAACCCATGCTGGAGATCATGGATGCGTATCTGCAGGATATTTACAGGGAACGGTTCTGGGGATATTCCCTGCCCCTTTATCTGTCTGCAAAGAACGGATGTCACCCCAACTATGCCATCCATTTTGCGGTGAAGGAGAGCCTGACCGAGAAATCCATGGATGAGCTGCTCCGAGGGATCACCCCTCATGACAAGGTTTATTTTTCCAAAGAGAAGGCGGAGGCGTATTATCGTCAGTATCAGGAGAATTTCCTGGATGATCAGGAGACTGTCCGCAGGCTGAACAGGGAATGGCAGGGGCACGATATTCTTCTGATCGCCCCGGGACGGTCGCTTCAGACTTACGGAACAGAGATTCAAAGGCGGATCGAAGAGGATCGTCTTACGGTGATCACGGTGAATTTCACCGGGGACCGGTTCCGTCCGGATTATATCTTCAGCAGCAATATGCGAAGATATTCGAAGTTTGAAGGTCATACGGATGCAAAATGCATCATTACCTCCAATATGAAGGAGGCTCTTGAATACGATTACATGGTGAACTTCTCCAGTTACTCCTCCGAGGCGCCGGAGATCATCGATAATTCCGGAGTTATGGCGCTGAAGCTTCTGGCGGCAGCGGGTGTACGGCACATCCGGATCGCCGGCATGGACGGGTATTCCGGGGATTATGCCGCGGATTACTGCAACGATAAGGTGAGTTATGATTTCTCAAAGGAAGCCAATGTGCGGAATACATTGATCCGGAAGGAACTGAGTGAGATCGGGAAAAGGATGCGGCTGGAGTTTGTCACCCCGAGTCTGTATATGCCGTCCTGAGCGAAGCATAGACACGAAGAAGTACAGGAATGATGTCATTCTGTGGAGCAAAGCAACGAAGAATCCTGAAAGGGATAATATGCAGACAGAAGTACGGGAAAGTTGTCATTCTGAGGAGCAAAGCGACGAAGAATCCTGAAATGAACAATACGTAGATATAGTACGAGTGATTGGATTCTTCGCCTGCGGCTCAGAATGACAGAAACGGAATCTGCGGCTTGGAATGACAGGAACGGTACCTGCGGCTCGAAATGACAGGAATGAAATCTGCAGCCTGGAATGACAGGAACGCACCCTATGGCTCGGAATAACAGGAATGAGATGTGGTATGGAAAATAATATCGAA
>CAMPAX010000168.1 GCA_946633495.1 uncultured Lachnospiraceae bacterium
TTTTGTAACGATTTTTCGAAGTATTTTTTCGAATGCACCGCATTTTATGATGCTGCAGACTCCTCCTCTTCCTCGTCTTTTTCATCTTCCGGATCCGTCAGATCCTCCGCATCCGTCCTTCTTCCGACCGCCTTCCGCACAGGGCGTCTTCTGCAGTGATAGCCGGTTGCGTCATACCGCATATTCCGCGGCCTCCTCTTCCAGACAAAACAAAGAATGATGAATACCAGCCAGCCCGCGCAGCTGACCATAAGTCCCGGCAGGAACCCGGGAGAGATATATCGGAAGCGGACCTCATGCTGTCCCTTTGTCAGGGACAAAGCCACAAATGAATCACTCACCGCGAGGATCTCTGCCTTTTCGCCGTCCACTTCAGCGCACCAGCCCTTATCATAGGGGATCGTGGTGAAGAGGATCCCATCCTCCTTCATATTGATGACACCATCCAGCTTCCCGTCCTTTGCGTAAGTCACCGTAAGAGGTTCATCCGCAAGAACGTCATAGATTGCTTTCAGCTTATCCTCATTTACGCGGTTTACAAAGAGACTGATGGTCCCATGATCCGTCGCATCTTTTTCGAATTCAAATTCCAGCTCCACCGTATCACCCTTCGAGAGCTTTCCGAGATCGAAGATCTGGGTGGTAAGACGCTCGCGGATCTTCTTTTCTCCATTTATATAAAGAGTGGACTTATTCACATGATTTACTTTCGTATCGAAAAGATAATGTCCGTCCTGATCCACGCTGAAGGAAGCATGGATCCGCGGCGCCGCCTCCCCGGTTCTTGTGTAATTGATAAGGTACGAGGTCGGTGAAGTAACCCAGGTTTTGCAGTCCTTTCCGTCCACGGTGATCTCCGGCCGAACTTCCTCATATACATTTCGGATCCCCGAAATGGTAAAGGCGAGTTCATTGACCGCCTTCAGCCGATCCCCTGAACGGGCCGTCCACTCCAAAAGATCCGACGACGTTCCGTAACCGATGGGAAGCGTGTACGGATTCTCATATACCGCATAACCCTTTTCCTCATACAGCGGTGCCCTTTCCGTTCCGACAGCCGCATAGTCTCCGGTTCTGGAATAGAGGAACCGGACTCCGGTAAGCATGTTCAGCACCGGATTTCCACCGTAGAACAGAAATTCATTCACGCCGGTATAGCATCCCAGCCGGCCCATGGTCTCCACGAGTTTCCCGTTGACGGTGGAGCAGAAGGTTCCCACGCTTCGAAGACCATTATAGGTTGCCTCATCGATCATTCGGGTAGATATCTGATCCTCCCGCCAGAACGTGATGCCGTTTACCGCAGCGTAACGGTCCACATTTCGCTTCGCGGCCTGCATTCCGGCAAGATGCTCGGAGTAATAACCACCGTTCGCCACATCGTTTTTAAAGAATCCAAGCGCTTCCGTCGTGAAAAGCTCCAGCATCATGGCGGAGAACAGGATCACGGAGGTAGTGACAAGACATTTCCGGTTCCTGTGACGGAAGAAAAAGACCACCATATATCCCACTACCAAAGCAATGGTGATCCCGAAGATCCAGCCGCCGGATACAAGCCCGTCCGGATTTCCGAAAAGGAAGCACAACAGATAGAACAGGATGGTCAGTGAGCCGGCCATGGCCACCTGAAAGATCCCGGTCTGCCGAAGCCGCATCAGCGCCTCGTAACCAATGGTAAGAAGCGTGAAAATGAACACAAAAGAAAAACGGTTCGGGATCCCGTACTGATTGTGGAATCCGTGCCAGATAAAGTTCAGCAGCGTGGAATTAAAGCTGTAGGTAAGAAAAACGATGAGCAGCAGCTTTCGGATCTTCTCGGCCAGAGAGATCCGGTCGCAGAGCAGAAACAGGAAAAACAAAAGGACCGTAAGGACTCCGCAGTATACGTTCAGTCCGCTGTCGTCATTCTGCATGTCAACAGGCGTCGTCATGAAAAACAACTGCTTTAACTGTGTGTAAAAGCTGCCGTACATTTCATTCTTCGGAAGCCCCATATTGTCTGCGGATGAGGTCGCCATGATGCCGAGAAAGGCCGAGAACAAGGCAAATGCCGCCATGGCCGCCGACAGGATGGAGCATCCTGCGAAGACCAGACCGTTTCGGAAAAATCCACGGACACTGCCCTGACGGTGTGCAAAAAACCAGAGCACCAGAAAGATGCAGATGATAAAAGCGATATAGTAATTGCAATACAGAATATAGAACAGGGACAGGACGTAGAGTTTCGGACTCTCTCCCCGAAAGATCCGTTCCAGACCGAGGATCGCCAGGGGAAGCATCATGATGCAATCCAGCCACATGATGTTCCAGTAATACCCCATGGTATAGTTATTGATGGCAAATCCAAGAGAAAATGCGGTGATCAGAAGATTGTTGGACGGTGCACCACGCCGTCTGGAAAGCCAGTAGCCGAACGCCCCTGCCGAAAAGCAGATCTTGATTATTAAAATAAGTGTAAATCCGGTAAAGATCCCTGAGGTCGGGAACAGAAGCATGATCAGATTCAGAGGACTGGCCATATAATACAGGACCAGAGAGAAGAAATTCTGCCCCATACCGATGTTCCATGTATAAAAAATGCTTTCCAGGCCCCGGGCCTTCCGCTGATAATCAGAGAAAAAAGGAACATACTGATGCATGCTGTCGATGCATGAGAATGAATTCCTGCCGAAAGGAGCCACATTCATTATCATGGCTGCCAGCATCATAAAGACAAATGCGATGGCCACAGCCAGAAGCCAGGACCAGTTTCTCTGCAGAAACGCAACATAGCGCACCTTGAAGGTGCGCCGTGCTGCGAACGTATTCTTACCTGTATCGATTATTTCTTCCATAACTCTCCTGCTTCGGTGATTCCGGCCGGAGACTTCTTTCGTCCCGGCCGGATCCCTCGCTTTCTATCTCCTACTTGCAAGCTGCCAACAGATAAATGAGCGGCGAATTCCAATAGATCGTAACCTCATTTGTAGAGAATGTCTGTGCATTATCTGCGTAGCAGAGTGCGGGAGCCTGACCGTACAGCACGGCCTTGGCATAGCTGTCCTCCAGGGCACCGTCGGCACCGCCTACAAGCATTCCCGGCATAGCCTCACCCTTCACCTGAGAAGGTCTGTGATGCGGCTGCTTCGGCGTCACGGTACCGAAGCCCGTAACAAAGCAGATACCCAGCGGATTTTCGCCCAGAAGATAGTCCAGCTGGCGCTTCGCAAGCTTTTTATAACCTTCATCATTCGTCAGGTTGTATGCCATGCGCATCAGCATACCGTTATTTGCGATGGTCATGTTGCTTCCCCAGGGGAAGTTTGCCTGCATCATCATGCCATAGGTATCGGCACGTTCCGCCAGCTGATCCACACGAGAGAAGAAACGGTTTTTCACATCATCCATAACCTCCGGGATCCCGTCCGGATTCTGACGGAGCAGGTCATAATAAGCATAGCCTGTGATATCGGCCCAGCCCAGCTCACTTCCGATCTGGACCTCTGCCAGGATGGGGAGCAGGCTGTCACCGATCTCGGTGTAGCCGGCCAGATACAGCTCCGCTGCCGCCCAGAAGATCTCATCCTTTACAACGGCATCCTTATATTCACCCGTAACGATCTCTTCCGGATTCCGGAATCCGTAATACAGACCACCCTGTGCTTCGATGTACTTCCATGCTTCCTTCGCAGCATCAAAGCATGTGTCCGCGAATTCCTTGTCAAAGGGCGCATAAACCTGGGATGCCTTGGCCATAACCGCCGCAAAATCTGCCGTTGCGGCCACAGAAATGGGTGCCAGATACAGATCCGCCGTTTCCTCTTCCGGCATTACCGTCTCCGGGAAATTCAGTCCGGAAACCTTGTGATATACGCCGCCATTTTCATGCTCCTGCATTTTCAGCATCCAGTCCAGCTCGTAGCGCGCCTCATCCAGAATGTCCGGGATTCCATTTCCGCTCTCGGGGATGTTCATGTCATCCGCCTTAACCCCGTAATCCTCATAGGCGAGCAGCAGATCCTGTACGGTCTTGGCACCGGCCACCACGTAGCGTCCGTAATCGCCGGCATCATGCCAGCCCCCGGATACATCGTATTTCCTGGAAGGATCATCAAAGACGATGGCTTCTCCCGTATGGCAGACCGGATGCGCAAATGCACCTGCATCCGCTGTTTTAAGCTCGATCCCGCAGCGCTGGAGATACAGCATCCGCACCACTGATACAAAGACATCATCGTATACGCCGTCGGCGATCTTGAATTCGTAGCTCTCTCCCACGTCCGTTACGACCTTATAGGTACCGGGCGCAGTCACTTCCGAGAAATCTCCCTGACGGACCAGCGTATCGTAAGCCGCATGGAACGCAAAATCACTGAGCTTTCCTTCATAGACGGTTTCATTGTCAGCTGTGTTCACAACCTTGAATTCTACGGCTTCCTTGCCCTTTACCACAACGGTCTTCAGGTCATTCGGAAGATAACCGATCTGGTCCACATTTACGACAGGATAATCCGGAAGGCCTTCCAGAACCTGAGCATTTGTGACATCCTTCACCACCAGTTTAATGTTGTCGATGATGATGTCGTGCGGGCCCGGATCCTCGGTCATATCCGTCTGATAACCCATGTTAAATACCATACGCGGCGCCGGATCGGACTCCTCCTCCATGAAGAAGTCTGCCGTGATGGTCTTCATCTCGGGGCCGATCTGGATGTACTCACCCTGATATGCGTGATAATCCGCACCATTGATCTGGCCGCTGCGGTACTCTATGGTACGTGGCACGGTACTGGACACGTCAAAACTGAAGGTGTATTCCGCACCCTGCAGAAGCTGATAGCCATCGTAGAAGATCTGGTTTGCGTAATCCACGCTTCCGCATTTCTCGATGTGGAGTACCAGCTGGCCGTCCACATTCTCCATCTCAAACTTACCGCCCTTGGTGTATATACTGAAGTTTCCGGTCTTCCCGTCCTCAAAATCCATGTCAACTATAACGTCTCCGGGCTTTACGTTGATGTCCTTCTTCTCGGTGGTTTCCTCTGTGGCGGGTTCCGTAGATGCTTCCGTGGGAGCCTCCGTCTTTGCCTCCGTAGCCACTTCCGTAGTTACACCGGTATCCGTGGTTCCTTCCCCGGATTTACCACAAGCTGCCATGCCCAGCATCATACTTCCGGCCAATGTCAGCGCAAGTACTTTTCTGACTTGTCCCATGCTCCTTTTTCTCATATATCTTCCTCCATACGAATCAATTTGGTGCTTTCACCACTCATCTATAC
>CAMPAX010000169.1 GCA_946633495.1 uncultured Lachnospiraceae bacterium
GTCTCACCGTACATAAGTTTCTTGCAGGACATCTGGGAGGTGTCCAGCAGATCGGTACACAGATCGAGAGCAACCAGATGGATCTGGTGATCTTTATGAGAGATCCCATGATGCATATGACAGCAACAAATGACTTTGTGAATATCTGCACCTTGTGTGACATTCACAACATCCCCATTGCCACCAATCTCGCAACCGCCGAGCTGATGATCAAGTCGTTGGAGCGGGGAGATCTGGATTGGCGGGATCTTTACAAGCATTAACCGTTAATTGGAATCATTATGAAAAAAGGAATTCTTTATCTGATCCTGCTGTTTGTACTATCCGGAGCCATCGTGTTTCTGATGTATAAAAAGAACAGCAGCTATAAAGATGCATACAGCGAGAGCTCCGAGGTGCTTTCAGAGGATCTGGAAGGGCTTAGCTTATCCGATCCGGCGGGTTTCTCCGGAAAATACGCAGTGATCCCGGACAAGGCAGAGATCAACTCAGATAACCTGAAGAATAACACCTATGCGGCACTCATGGTGAACAACGATACAAGGGAATGTCTCGTGGCACACAATGTGCATGAGCGGATCTATCCGGCCAGCATGACAAAACTGCTGACCGGTATCGTGGTGTGCGACGCCATCGATGCGGGAGAGATCGGACTGGATGAAATAATCGAACTGGAGCATGATATCAATCTCGGAAATATCTATGCAGTTCAAAGTGATCTTACGGTGGGAAGCCGGATTTCTGTCCGGAACCTTCTTACTGCACTGATGTTGTCTTCTTACAACGACTACGCCGTGATCCTTGCGGAACGGATCTCGGGTAGTGTGGATAAGTTCGTGGAGCGTATGAATGAAAAAGCCAGGTCCATCGGTGCCACGTGCACACATTTCTCCAATCCTCACGGTCTGGATGCGCTGGATCATTACACAACCGCTTATGATCTTTATCTGATCGTAAATAAGGCTGCCGAGTATCCGCTTTTGGAGGAAATCGATCGGTTCACCGATTATACCTATACTTACGAGGACGGCAGCGGTACCGTCTGGGAGGACACCGCAACTGCAACAAATCATTATATCACCCATGATGAGTTTCTTCCGTCCTATATCACAATCGGGACATGGAAGACCGGTACCACCGGAGGGGCAGGCAACTGTCTCATCATGCAGGTGAAGATCCATGATACAAGCTATACCATGCTGGTACAGGACAGTATCTCCAAAACAGATCTGTATGAGGTTTACAGTTCGCTGTTCAATCTTTCGAAATGATGCTGCTTCGGCAGGGGGATCATAATTTAGTACGTAATATAAAACGTTCATCAAGGGGAAAAAATGTCTGACAGGAATTCCGGAAATAAAACAAGGATCGTCCGTCTGAATCGGGGATTTCAGATCAACTCGGCACTGATCATATTTGGGGTGATCCTCATCTATGTTCTGGCGAGTGTTTTTATTGCGATCCGGAAAGAGCCCATTGCAACCTACAGGGTTAATTTCAGTAATCTGAATAATAATATCGTGTGTGACGGGATCGCCATCCGGCAGGAAAAGGTGATCACCTCTCCGAAGTATGGTTATGTATGTTACTTCATAAAGGATGGAGAGCGGATCGCGAAGAACGCAAATATCTGTACGGTGGATGAGACCGGGGATCTGATCCGGGCCGTCAGTCGGATGGATGCGGAAGATGCGCGGTTCAGCAGTGCGGAGTATCTGGATATCCGCAATACCATCGATGTATATAAGACCAATTATTCCGATACATCCTTTTCGGATATATACAGCTTCCGGGATTCCATCGAAGCCAGAGTTTTGGAGATGTCCAGCCAGCTGCTCATGAAGGAGTATTCCTCAAACAGCGCGGCGGCGAAAACCTCTGTACAGAATATGCAGGCAACGGACAGTGGTATCGTGACCTATTACTTTGACGGGTATGAGACTCTGACGCCGGATACGCTTCAGAAGGAAGATTTTACAAGAGAAGAGTACAGTCAGAAAAAGAAGACCATTAAAAGCGGCGATGTTGTGGAGAGCGGAGGCGATCTTTTTAAGATCGTTCCCGGAGAGTCCTGGAGCGTATGCTGTTATATCACCGTGGAGCAGGCCAATATCATTCAGGAACAGGACGGCTGGCTCTTCTTTACATTGAATAATTCCGACATGGAATACAGCGCTTATTATAATCTGATCCGCTCGGGGGAAGGCTACATTCTGGAGCTTCCCATGGAGAAGTACATGATCGATTATGTGGATGAGAGGTTTCTTTCGGTAGAGATCATCCTGGATAAGTACGAGGGACTGAAGGTTCCGAATTCCGCGTTGATCGAAAAACAGCTGTACAAGATTCCGAAGGAATATATGACAAAAGGCGGAAATGATTCGTCTTTGACCAAGGTATATGTACAGAAGGTGGGGGAAGACGGACAAGTAACCAGAGAACTTCGTGACCCGTATAATTATCTTTGGAACGATCAGGATAATCTGGTGGATGCAAGTTCATTTTTGGATACGGATGTTCTCGTCCTGCCGGATTCGGATGAAACCCTTCCGGTTACAAGGCTGGAGCGGGTAGCCGTCCGGGGCGTCTACTTCTGCAATCAGGGGCTTGCGGACTTTACGCCGGTAACCATCGTCCGGACAGGAGATGAGTTTACCATAGTAAAAGATAAAAATGACATTCCGCAATACGGGGAAGAAACCTATGAAAAAGCCGGCAGTTTGAAAGAGTATGACAACATCGTGATGGATGCCGGTAAAGTAACGGAAAATCAGGCGATTTACTAAAGAACCATATAGAAAATCTGATAAAAAGCTGAATCAAAAGATGATAGAAAGGCTGCATGGAAATGATCGAAGATAATTACAGGGAAGTGGAATCAAGAGTTGCAAAAGCGGCCAAAAGAAGCGGCCGTCAGCCTGAGGATGTGACGCTGATCGCAGTATCAAAGACAAAACCCTTGTCGGATATTGAATCACTGATCCGGATCGGTGTTCGTGAATTCGGAGAGAATAAACCGCAGGAGTTGAAGGAGAAATATGATTCCGTCTCACAGCCGGTACATTTTCATCAGATCGGACATCTTCAGACCAACAAGGTGAAATATGTGATCGACCGGGCGGTTTTGATCCATTCCGTTGATTCTGAACATCTCGCGGAACAGATCCAGAAGGAAGCGGAAAAAAGAGGGATCACGGCGGATGTACTGATCGAAGTGAATGCGGCCATGGAGGATACGAAGTTTGGTGTGACCATAGCCGAAACAGAGGGACTGGTGCGAAAGATCGCTGCCTTTCCGAACATTCACATCCGCGGACTTATGACCATAGCTCCGTTTGTAGATGATCCGGAAGAAAACCGTCCTGTTTTTCGGGCCATGAAGCAATTATTACTTGACATAAAATCTCAAAAAATAGATAATGTAGACATGAGTGTGCTCTCCATGGGAATGACGAACGATTTTGAAGTTGCCATTGAAGAGGGAGCAACCATGGTCAGGGTTGGGACGGCGATCTTCGGGGAGAGAAACTACGGTACGGTCACTTCCTGATCCGGCCGGGTAATTTACATATTTACTATTATAGCAATGAATGGGAGAAGAAAGATGGGCAAAGGAAAAAAGAGTTTGCTGGATTATTTTCGTGTAAGCGAAGAAGAGGATGACGATTACGACGAGGATACCGATGATCTCTTTGATGAAGAGGATGAAGACGAAGGATTCTCTTTCAGAAAAAAGAAAAAGGAAAAACCGGTGGCTGCTGATCCGATGCCTCAACCTGCGCCCCGTCCGCAATATACACAGCCGACATCTCAGCCGACGCCGGCTTATCGACCGGCTTCCGCTTATCAGTCAACACAACCCGCATATAGTTCTGCTTCCGTATCGAATTCCGGACGCAGGCGATATAAGAATGAGGAGTCTCGTCTCGTGAATTTTGATAATCAGAAAAAAACAGGTACCAGAAGTTCCAATGAAGTGTTTGTGATCCGGCCGCAGGCCTTTGATGATGCACAGACCGTATCGGATTTTCTGAAATCGGGGAAAACCATTGTGATCAATATGGAGGGGGTTCAGTTGGATCCGGCTCAGAGGATCATTGATTTCATTGGCGGCGCATGCTATGGACTTGGCGGTGATCTTCGTGCCATTTCCTCAAATATCTTTATAGCTGCTCCGAACAATATTGAAGTGACGGGAGATCTGAGGGATGAGATCATGAATGAGTCCACCCTGTCTCCGCAGCTGGGCAAGTATTAAAAAAGTATCCATGATGCAGCATCATGGGCTGGTATTATGGGGTTATATGGGGTGAGGTGATCAACAGATGTTAACACCGGTTGACATTCAACAGAAGAAATTTAAAACAGGGATCGGGTACAATAAAGAGGACGTAAATCAGTTCTTCCATGAGGTATCCGTGAGTTATGAAGAACTGTATCGTTCGAACGCAGAGCTGAAGGAAAAGGTCATCAATATGACCGACACTCTGCAGCATTATAAGGCAACGGAAGATAATCTTCAGAAGTCCCTGATGATTGCTGAAAAGAATACAGAAGAGCAGAAGACAAATGCACAGCGTGAGGCCAGAAATATCGAGGCCGAAGCACGCAGCCGTGCAAATGAGATCGTAAAGGACGCAAAGGCACAGCTTGAGTATATGGAGCGCCGGATGGAGGAGCTCCGAGAGCAGTATGCCGAGTATAAGCAGACATTTGCCGAAACGATCCGTACCCATCTTCGGAAGATGGGTGAGTGGGATCAGGATCCGGATTATGAAGCAAAACCGAAGGAACCGCCCAGAAGTTCCGATTTTACCGGTTTTGGTGGACTCGGCAGCGGAATGGACGGTGAATACGGATTCCAGTTTACAGATGACGCTCCGGGATCCGGTTCTTCCTCCGGACTTGGAGGTGCCGGATCGGTTGGTGCTTCCAGAGAGGAACGAAGAAGCAGTGCGGCGAATGTTTATGGTTCCTCCCTCGGCGGCAGGGATGGATTCGATCCGTTTGGTGTTAAATAATTCTTTTTGACAAATCTATCGCAGGGTACCCCCGGCAGTGTCCGGGACCCGGTTTATGGGGACAGGCTTCCGAGTGATCTTTTAACATTTGGATGGACTGTCCTCATAGTATATTTATGGTTTTCGTGGTTTACGTCAGTATATGATGATAGGGTCAAAAGGTCCGAGCGACGCGCTTGCGCGGTCGCTTGAGA
>CAMPAX010000170.1 GCA_946633495.1 uncultured Lachnospiraceae bacterium
TGTCATTCTGAGCGAAGCGAAGAATCTTATTGGTTTTTCGAGGGTAAAGATCCTTCGGGCTCTCGCGCTTTCGCCTGGTCGTACTCGCTCACGACATGCGTGCCACCGGCACGCGTTCGCCCCCTCAGGATGACACGGCTATGCATTCTTCCGGTTCGCAAGAACCTGCTTTCTGGTTCCCGCGATGGTCTGAGTCAGATGGCGTTTTGCGGGGCATACATAGGAACAGCACCCGCACTCACAGCATTCCATTCCGTTATTTTCAAGAAATGCGTCAATATCCTTTGCTTCGGCGAGATCAGCCAGCAGATAGGGTTCCACGCGGCCGGGGCAGATAGAGACACACTTGCCGCATTTGATGCACTGGCCGGGGGTACTCTCCGCTACCGCATCCCGGCTGAGAGCCAGGATGGAAGAGGTTCCTTTCACCACCGGAACATCCAAAGTATAAAGAGCCTTACCCATCATGGGGCCGCCCGAGATCACCTTAGCCGGCTCCTTTATAAATCCGCCTGCCGCTTCGATGAGTTCCCGATAGGAGGTTCCCAGCGGTACGATGAAATTGCACGGGTCCGCGATACAGTCTCCTGTCACGGTCACCACCCGGGAGATCACCGGGCGTCCCAGGATCACTGCTTCGTAGATGGAAATGATGGTATCCACATTATGTACGATACAGCCTGCGTCTGCCGGCAGCATGGAGGAATTCACATACCTCCCGGTATTGGCATAGATCAGCTGACGTTCCGCACCCTGAGGATACTTGGTCTTCAGCTTATTCACATGGATCCGAGGCTCATCCTTTACCTTTTCTCGAAGCAGCCGGATCGCCTCCGGCTTATTGTCTTCGATGGCAATGATCCCCTGTGCACCCTTAAAAAGCCCAAGAACGATGGCCAGTCCCTGCACCACCTTCTCAGGCTCCTCCATCATGCGCCGGTAATCCGACGTCAGATAGGGCTCGCATTCCGCACCGTTTACTATGATGCAGTCAATGTCGGCTTCATTCTTCGGCGACAGCTTCACATCCGTTGGAAATCCCGCGCCGCCCATTCCGACTACGCCGGCTTCCCGGATCGCAGCGATGACATCTTCCCGAAACATGCCTTCCAGCGGACGTACATTTGCCGCAAAATCCGCTTCTTCAAATCTGCCGTCATTCTCGATCACGATACAGTCGGTCTTTCCGTTTCCCGGAACCTCGCGTTTTTCAATCACCTTCACGGTTCCCGAAACCGCAGAATGAATATTAGCCGAGACAAATCCTCCTGCCTCGGCGATCTTCTGTCCGGCGACAACCTTGTCTCCCTTCTTTACAAGGGGCTTCGCAGGTGCGCCGATATGCTGGCTGAGGGGGTAAACTGCATCTTTCTGCGTCACATACGCACGGATGGGCTTGTTCTCCGTCAACCTTTTTCCGTCATCCGGGTGAATACCACCACGGAATGTATATTTAACCATTGTGTTGCCTTTCTATGATAAAACAGATGCCGCTAACATTATGTCGACACAAAATGTCAGACATTTCGTACATCCATCCCCTACATATAGGTATTTTATACGATATACCCGGCAGGTGCAACCTTATTTTCACTTCTTCTCATCTCTTCTTTCCCGGGCAGTCCGATGTCCGTTTCACGGCTCATCAGAACCATCGTCAATGGGGACTCTGCGGATCAATATCCCCGCCAGAATGCCGATCACCGCTCCCGCTGCCGCCCCTATGGGAAGCAGAACGGAAAGGATCGTCATCAGTCCTCCTGTACGAAAAAGAAATGCTGCCATAACCACCTGTCCCACGTTATGAAAAAGACCGCCAAGGACACTGACTCCCATGGCGGACAATTTCGGGATGGATTTTGCCGGCAGCATAACGATAAGACTGCATGCTGCGCCTGCCAGGCTGTAGATCATAGTCATAACATTTCCGAACAGAAGGGCCGAAAGAAGGATCCGCCCCAAAGACACAAAGCATGCATCTTTGGCGGACAGCCGATAAAGGGTATAAACCGTCACGATATTCGAGATCCCAAGACGGATCCCCGGAATCCCGTAGAATACGGGGATCAGACTTTCCAGCCAGGACAGGATCAAAGCCAGCGCAAGCAGACAGCCACGGTATGCGATTCTCTTATTCCTGCTCATGATCAACCCTGTCCTTAAACCTGCATTCCGAAACCATATTCGATCCTCAAACTCCGAAACACTACTCCACTTCCACGATCAGCTTATGCGGAAGACATACGATCACTTCTCCCGCCGTATCGATGGGACTATGCTTTACACAGATCTGTTCCGGACAGTCAGCGCTTTCCACACGAACCGCTCCGTTTCGGATCTGTACCACATTCCAACCATCATTGGAATAAATCTTTTGTTCCGTGTCTTCATCCAGCGGCAGCGTGATCCGGCTATGGTCCGCATCGGTGATCACCACGGATCCACCTTTTGGACTGAGGAAATGAACCGCGGCCCAGATTGCCCCGCATAAAAGAAGCACTCCTGCCAGCAGGAGAAAATCTCCTTTTTTCAGTTTTCCGCCCTGTCGTTTGTCTTTCATATTATGTAAACCGAAAATTCCTCATGTTTCACCGGTTTTTCCTTCGCGCCGTCTAATCGAAACACGGCCCCCCTATATCACGAATACTCTTCCATCTCCTCATACCATTCCAGCAGCTGTTCCTCCAGCTCCTGCTGGCGGAAAGTAAGTTCCGTCAAAAGCTCTGCATTCGTACCATTTTCCGGAAGGCTGATCTTATACTCGATCTCTTCCAGCTCCGTCTCCGCTGCCGCGATCTTCTTCTCCAGCTTCCGCTTATCGCTGGCTCGTTTCCGCTCCTGGGCATACAACTCTTTGCGCTTTAGATATTCTTCCTTGTTGCTTCCCGCATTTTCTTTGGCATACGCCTCCGTGGATACGATGGAGAAGCCGCTTCGCGTAGTTGTCTCGGCCGTATCCGCATACGGATTGTCCGCGTTCTGAAGGAGAAAGAGCCTCTCCCGATTCTCCTCATAATCATCATAATTCCCCGGATAATTCGTCAGGACTTTATGCCGAAGCTCCAGAATACGGCTGGCTGTTCGGTTGATAAAATACCGGTCATGGCTGACATATAACACCGTACCTGTGTAGTCCCGGATCGCATCCTCCAGGATCTCCTTCGACTGGATATCCAGATGATTGGTAGGCTCGTCCAAAAGCAGAAGATTCGCCGGAGAGAGCATGAGCTTCGCCAGGGACAGACGTCCCCGCTCCCCGCCGGAGAGATCCCCGATCTTCTGGAACACCTTATCTCTGGTAAAAAGAAACGCCGCCAGCACATTTCGGATCCGCGTATTCGTCATCTCCGGGAATGCGTCCGACATCTCATCGAATAACGTTTTCTCCGGATCCAGATCCTGATTCTCCTGATCAAAATACCCCATCCGGACTCTGGCGCCCAGGGTCACGGTTCCTGCATCTTTGGCCAGCTTCCTTGCCAGGATCTTAAGAAGCGTGGTCTTCCCGGTTCCATTTCCGCCGATCAGAGCCACATGCTCCCCGCGTTTGATATCGATCCCCAGCTCCTGAAACAAAAGATTCTCCCCGTAGGATTTTTTCAGATGCTCGGCGAACAGGACATCCTCCCCGGATTCCGTCACCGGTGTAAGTGTAAGCCGCATTTCGGCCCGCAGTTCCTCCGGTCTCTCGATCCGTTCGATCCGGTCCAGCATCTTCTCTCTGCTCTCCGCTCTCTTTATGGATTTCTCGCGGTTAAACTGCTTCAGCTTCCGGATCACGTCTTCCTCGTGGGCGATCTCCGCCTGCTGATTGAGATACGCCTTCATCTCGTCCTGCCGCTTCTTCTCGTGCTGCTCACGGTAGAAGGAATAATTGCCACGGTACAATGTGGATTTCCCGTGCTCGATCTCCAGGATCTGATTGGATACGCGGTCGATAAAATACCGGTCATGACTGACCACGATCACCGCTCCCGGATAGCCGGCCAGAAACCCTTCCAGCCAGGTAATGCTGCTCATATCCAAATGGTTGGTGGGCTCGTCCAAAATGATCACGTCCGGTCTGGAAAGGAGCAGCCGCCCCAGGGCGATCCGCATCTTCTGTCCTCCGGACAGCGAATTGATATCTCTGTTATAATCGCTTTCCGCGAACCCCAGTCCTTTCAGGACTCCGGTGATCTCGCTTTCGTAAGCATATCCGTTCTCATGGTCATAGCGGGTGGAGAGCCGATTGTAGGTCTCCAAGATCTTCTCCAGTTCATCCCCCTCCGCATGCTTCATATCCGCCTCAAGCTCTCTGAGGCGCCGCTCCATGTCGATCAGATACTGCTTGGCCTGTTCCATTTCCTGATAAACCGTATTGTCAAAGGAAATGTCCTGGTGCTGGGAAAGATACCCGAGTCGGATCTCCCTCGCACGTACCACACTTCCGCTGTCCGGCTCCTCTTCGCCGAGAATGATCCTCAGCAGGGTCGTCTTGCCCGCGCCGTTCACTCCGACGATCGCCAGTTTATCATGTTCCTCAATATGAAAATTTATGCTTTTCAATATCTCCACGTCTCCGAAGGACTTGGAGATATTCTGACATGCCAGTATCATTTTTCTACTTTCCTTTATCCTGTCTAACGTTTTCGTCAGATCCGCTCCAGCGCTTCCTGTATGGTCGATACGCGGATCAGCTCTGCATGAAGATCCGGGATCTGTCCCACATTTCCCGCCCTGGGAAGGATCACACGACGATAGCCGAGCTTATCGGCCTCCTTCACCCGCTGCATGATATTCTGGACGCCGCGGATCTCTCCGGCCAGGCCGACTTCGCCGATGATCACGGTATCATCTCCCACCGGACGGTTTCGATAGCTGGAAGCGATCGCACAGATGATCCCAAGATCGGAGGCAGGGTCACTGACCTTCAGTCCTCCCGCTATGCTGACATAGCAGTCGCATCCGGACAGATTGATGCCGCCCCGCTTCTCCAGAACGGCCATCAACAGATTTACCCGGTTGTAATCCACGCCCACAGATGTTCTTCTGGGCATGTTGAAATTCGAATCACTGACCAGTGCCTGAAGCTCCAGAAGGACCGCTCTGGTGCCTTCCATGGAACTGATGACTACGGAGCCCGGTGCTTCTACCGGACGTCCCGTAAGGAACATCTGCGAGG
>CAMPAX010000171.1 GCA_946633495.1 uncultured Lachnospiraceae bacterium
AAAAAGCACCCCAACCAGAAAAGAGGGCCCAAACCTCTTTTCCCCTTTTCCTCTTTCGCAGCGATCAAGAGAAACCATAAGGCCGATGATCTTAACATCTCCCTGTGCTTTCACGATGGGAATGGTCTCTTCCATGGATTTTCCGGAGGTAGTCACATCCTCGATCACCACCACCCGGTTGCCATCTTTAATGGGACTGCCCAGCAGGATTCCTGCATCTCCGTGGTCCTTGGCTTCCTTCCGGTTGGAGCAGTAACGGATCTCCTTCCCGTAAAGCCTGCTGTAAGCGATGGTTGTAGCTACGCTGATTGGAATCCCCTTATAGGCCGGACCAAAAAGGACATCAAAATCATCTCCATAGGTCGAATGGATCGCCTTTGCATAAAACTCACCAAGCTTCATCAGCTGCGTTCCCGTGATATACAGACCTGCATTCATGAAGAAGGGTGATTTTCTTCCGCTCTTCAGCGTAAAATCTCCGAATCGCAGCACCTGGCTGTCCAACATAAAGTCCACAAACTCCTGCTTATAAGCTTCCATAAGGCCTCCCGTCTTGTATTTAGATTATTATCCGCCTTTTCGCGTCACGCGTTATTTTATCATATTGCGTCTTATTTTTCAATCCTGCCGATTCCGGGTTCAAAAGGTATTCCCTTCATCATTATATCAAAAAATCGTCCGAGCCACACCGGTCCGGACGATTTTTTGAGAGATTTTTGATTGATTTATTGTATGATGATAATTTTATCCGGGGCTTCTTTCAATTCTGCCGGATCGAACGGATCCGGTCAAATATCCTGTGGGCCGCCTCCAGCTTCGACATCATGGGAAGCTGCTCCGTCCCCTCTTTTGTAATAAGCGTCAGGATATTCGTATCCACCTGATATCCGGCTCCCTCCTGTGTCAGGGAATTGGCACAGATCATATCGGCATTCTTTTTGGTCAGCTTTGCGGAGGAATTCTCCAGCAGATTCTCCGTCTCCATGGAGAACCCGCAGATAAACTGACCGGGTCTTTTATTCTGGCCCAGAGACAGAAGGATATCCTTCGTTCGTTTCAGAGGGATCGAAAGGTCTCCCTCTTTTTTCTTGATCTTCTGATCCGCCACGGTCGCCGGAGTATAATCTGCCACAGCCGCCGCCATCACCACGATATCTGCCGTTTCTGCCGCCGAAGTGACCGCCTGATACATTTCCTCGGCAGTATGAATATTCACCCGGGTTACCCCCAGAGGCGCATCCAGCGATGTGGGGCCGGAGACCAGAGTCACCTTTGCTCCACGGTAAGCCGCCGCCTTTGCCAGGGCGTATCCCATCTTCCCGGAGGAATGATTCGTGATAACCCGGATCGGATCCAGCGGTTCCTCCGTCGGTCCTGCGGAAACCACTACATGCTGCCCTGCCAGATCCTTCTCGCAGGCGGCAGCAAGACAGATCTCCTCTACCAGAAGCTCCTCTTTCGGAAGCTTTCCTTTCCCGTCATAGCCGCAGGCAAGATACCCTTCATCCGGCTCAATGATATGATAACCGAAGCGTCTCAGTTTCTCGATATTATCCTGAACGATGGGGTTCTCCAGCATAAATACATTCATGGACGGACAGATCAGGATCGGGCACCGCGCAGGAAGAACCGTAGTGGTCAGCATATCATCCGCGATCCCGCCCGCGATCTTACCGATCACATTTGCGGTGGCCGGTGCGATGAGGATACAGTCTGCCCCGGTTCCCAGGGAAATGTGCGGAACATGCACCTCGTCATCCCGAGCCTCATCGAAAGTATCCAGATAAACCTTATTCTTTGTCAGCACCTCAAAGGTTTCTTCCGGGATAAAATGTGTGGCATTCCGAGTCATCACCACATGCACGTCCGCATGCAGTTTCGTCAGCATGCTGGCCACATTGGCCATTTTGTAGGCTGCGATCCCGCCGGATACACCAAGCAGGATATTCTTACCAGTCAGCATAATCTCATCCCTCCGTATTACAATCAGATTCCGTGCCCATGGAACCGTCGTTCATGTGATAACGCTCTGCATTCCCTTCTCTTCTACGGCATGTCTTCCAGTCTTCCATGCTTCTCATACCGGGTTGCCCGGGTCACATGGTTTTCACTGTCAACGAAGACCACTCTCGGAGGATTCTCTGCGAATTCTTCCGGTGTCATAAATGCATAGTTCATGATAATGACGCGGTCTCCGGTACTTACATGACGCGCAGCCGCACCATTCAGGCAGATCACGCCGGATCCCGCCTCACCTGCGATCACATAGGTTTCCAGACGAGCACCGTTATCCACATCCGCGACCTGGACACGTTCATATTCGATCAGACCAGCTGCATCCATGAGATCCCTGTCAATCGTGATGCTTCCCACATAATTCAGTTCTGCCTGAGTCACGGTGGCACGGTGGATCTTGCTCTTCAATACATTGATCAGCATACATCTCTCCTTTAATCCATATTACTGATGCTGGGGTTAAAAGGTATTTTGCCCCCAGCTGATGATCCGCAGCACGCATTTCTCACCATTCTCTGCGCGAAAAAAGCCTTACACAACTGCCATGAAATTATCGATCAGCCGCACCTTGTCATTGATCTTAACAGCGATGGCACAGAGGATCTCCCCGCGGATCGTGTCGATGGATTCCATGGTAAGTCCGTCAACGATCTCCACGTAATCGATCTTCGCCATGGGCTCAGTCTCGATCAGCGCTGTCATGGCGGCCTTTACCACAACCGCGTCTCTTTCTCCGTCCTTTACCATCTGCTCACCAAGCCGGATAGACTGGGACAGGATCAGAGCTGCCTTTCGTTCTTCCGCATTCATATAAGTATTTCTGGAACTCATTGCCAATCCGTCCGGTTCACGGACAATGGGACAGCCAATGATCTCCAGCGGCATATTCAGATCCTTCACGAATCGTTTCACAACCGCAAGCTGCTGTGCATCCTTCTGTCCGAAATAAGCCCGATCCGGCTGTACGATATTGAACAGCTTGGATACAACGGTACATACACCACGGAAATGAACCGGTCTCGACAAACCGCACAGGTGATTGGTAAGTCCGTTCATATCCACATAAGTGACAAAGCCCTCCGGATACATTTCCGCCGGTTCCGGATGAAAGATCAGATCCGCGCCGGTACTCTCGCAAAGCGCCGCATCATGCTCCAGGTCTCTCGGATAGCTGGCCAGATCCTCATTCGGTCCGAACTGCGTCGGGTTTACAAAGACACTCACCACGGTATGGTCATTGTCTTTTACACTTGCGGCGATCAGGCTCTGATGCCCTGCATGCAAAAAGCCCATGGTAGGAACGAGGCCCACAGTCTCACCGGCTGCCCGCCATCCCTTCACGATCTCTCTTACCTCTGCAACCGTTGTTGCGATCTTCATTCTTTCATCCTCCTTGATATCGGCTTGTGCCTGTTTTATATCTCACATATTACATGATGACAGTGTCAAAGGATCCATTCGAATTATCTTCTTAACGAATCCACATATTCCTTCAGTTCTTTAAATACCTCATTCTCCATGGGATAGGTATGTTCCTCTGCCGGATAGCTGCCCGCCTTCACTTCTTCGTCATAGGCGCGGAACCCTGCTTTCATGGCGTCCCCTACATTTGCGAAGGCCTTCACAAACTTCGGGCGGAAATCACTGAACATTGCCAGCATATCCGCATATACCAGAACCTGTCCGTCGCACCCGGCTCCCGCACCGATACCGATGGTCGGGATCCGAAGAAGCCCGGTAACTAACTCTGCCAGCTTTGCCGGAACACATTCCAGTGTCACTGCAAATGCCCCTGCCTCCTGCACTGCCAGCGCGTCACGGATCAGTTTCCTGGCGGGTTCCAGTTCCTTCGCCTGAGACTTGAAGCCGCCGAACACATTGATGGATTGCGGCGTAAGTCCCAGATGAGCCATAACAGGAATGCCTGCCTGGGTAATGGCTTTGATCTGCGGGCATACTTCCTCACCGCCCTCCAGCTTCACCGCTCCGCCACGTGCTTCTTTCATGAGGCGGCCTGCATTTATCACCGCATCATAAACCGATGCCTGATAGGACATAAACGGCATATCGATCACTACAAGGGCATTTGAAGCCCCACGGGATACTGCCGCGCCATGATGGATCATGTCCTCCATGGTGACGGAAATGGTATCCGGATATCCCAGTATTACATTTCCCAGAGAATCTCCCACCAGGATCGCGTTGATACCCGCACTGTCTTCCAGCTTTGCAGTGGAATAATCATATGCCGTCAGCATGGAGATTCTCTCGCCTCTTTCCTTCATCTGCTGAAATGTAACAACCGTATTTTTCATATGCACAAACCCTCCTGTCATGATATAGTTTCATCTTTTTCCGCGTTTCAGGGTTACACCGGTGTTTCTCCAATCCGTATATCCTATGATTCGGAAAGGATTCTTATCATTTCCGTATAGTCACGTTCCGGATGTTTTTTCTCTGCAATCTCCAGTACTTTCCGGGAGAGCCGTAGATAAAGAGTCCTTTGTTCTCCCTCCAGAACCCTTAGATGATTCTCTACAGTAGATACATCCCCTCGTTCCAGAGGACCTGTCAGCTGCTTTACCAGACCTTTTTCGGTAATGCCCCGGGCGTTATCCATAAAAAGTCCTGTCAGAGCCTCCTCCGCTTCTCCTTTTTCGAAGCCGCAGCGTTCCAGTTCTTCCGCAGCAGCCGCATAGAGCCCCACAACAAGATTGCTGGCCATGACTGCTGCCGCATGATATCTGACTTTGGCCTCTTTTGTGATCGAACGACATCGAAGACCGATGTCTTTCAGGGTACGAAGCCAGAAATCCATATACTGCTCATTTCCTTCCACGGTAAAATAAGCATTGGACAGGGTTTCATACGCCGTTTCTCTGTCTGAAATTGCATACAGGGGATGGATCGAATAACCGAATGCTCCGGTTCCGGCAAAGACACCGGAAGAAAGCGCGCCACTGCAGTGGACGAGGAGATTACTCGAAAGTGATCCTGAAGCGGCTAATTCCTCCACATCCAGGGGATTGGCCTGATCACTGACTGTCAGGAACAACACATCACTGTTCTCAAGTAATAATT
>CAMPAX010000172.1 GCA_946633495.1 uncultured Lachnospiraceae bacterium
TTTGCATAACATACCGGAACATCGCCGGGCCGACGGGCCTTGATCTGATAAGGGATCTTCACGCCATTTGCCTCTTCAAAGGCATGTACGATATCCAGAACACTGCAACCGGTTCCGGTACCGAGATTGTATATATTTGTTCCCTGTGTGTTCATGACCTTATCGATGGCGCATACATGCCCCTTTGCAAGGTCCACCACATGGATATAGTCACGGACACCGGTACCGTCATGGGTATCATAATCATTTCCGAAGACACCCAGCTCCGGCAGCTTTCCTACTGCCACCTGCATGATATAAGGCATAAGATTGTTGGGGATGCCGTTGGGGACCTCTCCAAGGAGTCCGCTCTCATGCGCTCCGATGGGATTGAAATACCGAAGGAGTACCACACTCCACTCCGGATCCGCCACAGTGAAATCTGTCAGGATCTGCTCCAGCATGAGCTTTGTGGAACCGTAAGGATTTGTGGTGGAAAGGGGGAAATCCTCGGTGATCGGTACCGTCTTCGGAACACCATACACCGTTGCGGAGGAAGAGAAAATGATCCGCTTACAGCCGAATTCATTCATCAGTTTGCAAAGATTCAGCGTTCCCGCAATGTTATTCTCATAATACAGCAACGGTTTTTGTACGGATTCTCCCACTGCTTTCAGACCTGCAAAATGGATCACGCAGTCAAAGGTGTGTTCCTCAAAGATTTTCCGCATGGAGTCCGGTTCCAGCATATCCGCCTTGTAAAATGTCACTTTCTTTCCGGTGATCTTCTCGATCCGGTCCACTACTTCTTCTTTTGAGTTGTAAAGGTTATCAAAGATCACAACCTCATGTCCGCTCATAAGCAGCTCCACACAGGTATGTGATCCGATATAACCGGTTCCGCCACTGACTAAGATTTTCATTGTCTGTTCCTCCTACTATTAAATAAGTCATAGCCTCGTATTATAGTGTCATAGCCTGCTCGTATTCTATTTTTACTGCCCCCTTGCTTTGTTCGGCGGCTTATCGGATGGTACGATTCCAACAGCATGCCCCCCGGCATGATCAAAGGGTTCGCACAAATCGAAGAAATGCTTCCTTCCCCTCCGGAGTTCTCTTGAAGACACCCGCATCTGTAAGAACCCCCACAAAGACATTTCCGACCTCCTGCATCAGGATCCCATCCACATTCTGTTCTGTAATGGAATCATATTTCAGCCGGATAGATTCCGCCCATTCGGCATGGGAGGCCAGAGTCTCTGTTGCTGAAAGATCACCGTTGGTAAGCAGTGCCGTGCGGACCTCCTCAAAGATCTCTTTTTGAAGACGCGCCGGCAGGATCGCAAGCCCCATTACCTCGATGAGGCCGATATTTTCTTTTTTGATATGATGATACTTCGGCCCCGGATGGAACAGACCCAGAGGACGTTCCTCCGTGGTCCGGTTGTTCCGAAGCGTCAGATCCAGTTCGAAGATACCGTCTCTGCAGCGGGCGATGGGCGTTATGGTGTTGTGCGGCGTTCCTGCTGTTTCCGCCAGAAGATCCACCTCGGGATCACTGTACGGTCTCCAGCAATGCAGGATATGATCTGCAAGATCCACCAGTCTTTCTATTTTTGAAGACCGGATCCGGATCACGGACAGCGGCCATCGGATGATCCCCGCTTCCACATCCTCATATTCCGGTATGATCACCGGACTCTCGATGGGAGCCTTTGCCATGGGGAAGGTATAACGTCCTCCCTGATAGTGATCATGCGACAGTATAGAACCTCCGACGATGGGAAGATCCGCATTTGATCCCATCAGATAATGCGGAAACTGCCGTACAAAATCCAGAAGCTTCCGGAAGGTATCCTTCTCGATCTTCATGGGTACGTGCTTTTTGTTCAGCAGGATACAGTGTTCGTTATAATAAACATACGGGGAATACTGAAGTCCCCACTCCGTCCCGTTGACAATAAGGGGAATGATCCGGTGATTTGCACGTCCCGGATGATTCACACGTCCCGCATATCCTTCATTTTCCGCACAGAGCAGACATTTTGGATAGCTTGTACTTTTTGCCTTACCGGCAGCCGCGATCGCTTTCGGGTCTTTTTCCGGCTTCGACAGATTGATGGAAATGTCGATCTCTCCAAACTCACTGTCCACTTTCCAGCGAAGATCCTTCTTCACCCGGTAAGTACGTATGTAGTCAGAGGCACGGCAGAATGCGTAATAATAATCCGTTGCCGCTTCCGGTGATTCCCTGTATTTTTCCCAAAAGGCCTTCGAAACCTCCGAAGGCCTCGGCAAAAGCAGGTTCATGATCTCCGTATCGAAAAGATCACGAAATGTAACCGAATCTTCGCAAAGCCCTCGTTCCACCGCGATATCGAGAAGATCCTTCAGGATACCTTCGATCTCTTCCGACGGATCCTGCCCTGTTCTTTCCTCCGGGATGTCATCCCCCTGGTCCCCGTCCGAATAATCATCCTCCAGAAACAGCTTTAAAAGCCGATTCCGGGTGTAGATTTGATCCTCTTTTTCCAAAAGTCCCCGATCCAGTCCGTATCGGATAAGTGAATCAATGCTGGTGTATAATTTTTTGTCCATACGCTCTCCTAAAAGATCAGTATAGCTCCACTTTCATAACACACTTGGAATCTCCTGAATCTTTTTATTTTTTTATTATTTCCGGTCTCCCGGATCAATACGTTCGTTTGAAATTCTTTACATCATTTTCGTAATGCTCGATCAACGATCTAAGCTCCCGGATCTCCTTCTCCTTTAACTCTCCGGCCGCTTCACATGCTTCGGTCTCGGATTTCAGCCGTTTCAGATTCTCTACGGCATTGTCCTTATAATTATTGGCAAGATCGACCTGTATCTGCCGGATCACGCCTTCCAGGGTCTTTCTTTTTTTACTCTGAAACATATACACCTCCCGGCCGTTTCGAT
The DNA here is from genome assembly GCA_946633495.1 of uncultured Lachnospiraceae bacterium. Classification (GTDB taxonomy): domain Bacteria; phylum Bacillota; class Clostridia; order Lachnospirales; family Lachnospiraceae; genus Eubacterium_Q. The sequence continues at coordinate 2,923 of CAMPAX010000172.1, forward strand.
ATATTGACAATCCCCGAGCTCCTGTGGTAAAATCACGAAGTGTTGGCCGGCATGTCGGAATTGGCAGACGAGGCAGACTCAAAATCTGTTACGGGCAACCGTGTGTGGGTTCAAGTCCCACTGCCGGCACACCTTTCAGGACGTTGTATAACGTCCTCTTTTTATTTTGAGAAGGCTGCCATAAAAGGCCGTCCGGGAACAAAGCCCCCGGCTGTCAGTTACCGGATCCGCTTTGCCACCACCACAAATCGTTTTCCCTCTGCGGCACCGTAATCCTCACAGGTGGAAAGGGTAAGCAGCTGATCCCCAAACTCTGCCGTAGTCTGGATCTCATAAGGACATCTGGACTTTACCTCGCGTACATAGGTATCAAATTCTTCGGCATTGTCGGTGTCGTAGAAATAATAATACCGAAAGCCCTCTTCCCCCTGATTCAGTACCTGTCCCGGAAAAGCCGCGATCACTTCATAATTCCCTCTGGCATAGATCGTATCAAACTGAATATACTTATGGAATCGGTAATATTCCTCATCCTTATAGTTCAGAAGGTCCGAAAACATGCTTCCGTCCTTCATGTTATGCCCGTAAATGATGATATTTTTTGAGGGCTTCTTTGGATCGCATCCCTCGGCGATAAAGGGCGTTCCCGCTATCGCATATTCTCCTTCAAAATTCTTTCTCAGGTATTTCTGTTCATCATTCGGCGTATACATCACCGGAACGTCCACATTGGTATCCGGAATGGTAAGCCAGCCCATAAATTCCTTATTTTTCTGATACAGTGGGCGGTACATCCGAAGAATGGTCTCTCCATCCTCCGTCACATAAACCGGGACCTGTGCAGAGGAGGGTGTATGACCGGGATCCTGAGAGTTCGGATCCTTCCCTTCTTTGTTCTCAGTGTCCGGGGAAGGCGCTACGTCCGTGTCGATCATTTCCTTCAGGTTTCCCATCAGTTCTTTATTCTGTCTGGAAGCCAGATAATACCGAAGAAGATAGATTCCGGAGATCACAAAGGTTGCAAGAAATACGACCAGCAGAATATCCAGAACGATATTCCTTCTGCGGCGCTTCTTTGCCGCTTTCATTTTCTCACGAAAAACAGCCGCCCGGTCGATCCTTTTCTCCTCGGATGGCTTTACTCTGACTGTTTTTGATTGTGTGTCCAAATTCTCCGCCGAAGGATCCACAGCCGGGTTTTCACCCACGGAATCGGTCTTTCCGCCGCTTTCCCTGTCCGGCTCTTCGGGGGTTCCATGATTCTTCAGTTCATACATAGTCTTAATGTCCCTGACCAGTACGCCACCGGTCAAAATCTCATATCTTCTTCAAGGCAAGAGCCCGGAATTCCGGGCTCCTGCTAAAATATTTTAAAAATATTTTTTGCTTCCCCAAAGATTCGCACTTCTGAGCGTCAGATACTCGCTGTATGCCTGCTCCAGGATCTGCTTCTCATTCGGGAACTTTAAAAGGTGGTATGCTTCGTGATACTTATAATAACCGGAATCACAGAAATACTCCTCACGCTGTGGCTTACTGAAATAGCTGTCCGCCATCATAAGATACCAATGAACTTCCTTGTCGATCACATCATTTGCGGCCGTGAACGAATAATTCGTCCGTCCTACATATTTCATGATCTGTGCAGATACACCGGATTCTTCTTTAACTTCTCTGAGGGCGGTCTGATTGTAATCTTCTCCCTGCTCAACTGTCCCTTTCGGCAATACCCAGCCTTCGTACTTATTCCTGTAGTTCTTGTAAAGTAACAGGATCTTCCCACGGAAGATCACCACACCACCACAGCTCGTTGCTTTTGTCACGGCCGTGTCCTCCCTGTTTTATGGTGTGAAAAAACTTAACTGAATTATAGCATTTTACCCCATAAATAGGCAAGGAGAACTTTGTGATTCTTTCGTGGGCACTTTTCTTTACCGGCTTCCCGGTAAGGAGCAGTTTTTGAAAATGATCCTGTCACGGATAATAGGTTTCAAATATGGCCCCGGCCACTTCAACGCCGGTCAGCCCGTCACTGTCCGAGTCCTCGATCACAACACTCACCACGATGTCCGGATCCTCGGGATTGGAATAACCTACAAACCAGGAATTACCCCTGCCGTTGGAATCCACCTCTTTCAGATAATCCTCGCTGACGTCCG
>CAMPAX010000173.1 GCA_946633495.1 uncultured Lachnospiraceae bacterium
CACACTGCCATCATTGTCAAGCATTTTCGATACAAGGATTCCTCGCCGGGATCTTCCGGGATTCCTCGCCGGGATCTTTCGGGATCCCTACGACGAAAATGTCCCCAGGATCGTCAGATCCTCTGCTTCCTCTTTGATCTCTCCCAGCATTCTCTGAACATTACGGTCGGTAAGCTTGCCTTCGAAGCTGACATAGAAGCTGTATTCCCATTTCTTTTTCAGAGACGGGCGGGATTCGATCCGTGTCATGTTGATGGAGTTCCGGTTGATGATCCCCATGATCTGATACAGGGCGCCCACACGATGGGGCGCGATAAAGCAGATCAGAACACTGTCCGAGCCTGTGAGGACCCTTTTTTCTTTTGTGATGATCACAAAACGTGTAGCATTATCCCTCGTAAAATTGATCCGCCGGGCAAGGACCTTCAGGTTGTAGAGTTCTGCCGCCCGTTCACTGGCAATGGCAGCCTTGGTCACATCCCCGCTTTCCATCACCCGCTTTGCGGCAAGTGCCGTATTGCTTACGGCTTCGGAACTGAACTGATGCATTTCGATATATTCCTTACACTGCATGAGTCCCTGGGCATGGGAATAAACCTTCCGGATATCCGAAAGCATCGCACTTGGGATTCCCAGCAGGGCGTGCTCAATATCAAGAACCACCTCATCCACGATAGTCAGTTCCGCATTTCGAATGATATCATAATTCCCGCTGACAAATCCCGCTGAGCTGTTTTCTACGGGAAGCACACCGTAATCCGCATCGCCCCGGGCCACTGCAGCCGCAACATCATCAAAGGTCTTCACATTCATAAGATCTGCTTCTTCACCGAAGAATTTCATCGCAGCGGCTTCCGCATAAGCGCCCGGAACTCCCGCATAACAGATGCGGGCATTCTTCCGATCCAGATCTTCCGTGAAATGATATTCCCGGATGTCATAGGGCTCCGCCTTGGACTCCGAATTCTTTAACTCCTCCAAAAGCTGGCTTACGGTCTTACGGCTGATGGGATGGACCACATGGGGTGCGATCTCCGCCAGAGGTTCCAGTACAAATGTCCGGCGTTCCATTTCCACATGGGGAATACACAGATCGGACTCCCGGATCACCGCGTCATCATAAAGCAGGATATCCAGATCCAGGGTGCGGGGACCCCAGTGAACGATGCGCTTTCTTCCTGCTTCCTGCTCGATATCATGCAGTACCGAAAGCAGTTCCTGCGGAGAATACAGCGTCTCCAGCTCCACGGCACCATTCAGAAAATCCGGCTGTTCCACCGGTCCGTAGGGTTCCGTCTCGATATATTTCGCGGAACGTATCACACGGATATAAGGATCCTTCCCCAGCTGCTCCACTGCCTGATCCAGATACAGCTTCCGGTCCCCGAGATTGGAACCGATCCCGATATAGGCTATATGTCTTCCCCGCTCTATGGTTGCGGAAACCGTCTCAAAAGCAAGGCCGATGGGTGCATCGGGTTTATCCACCCGAACCTCGACACTTCTTACCTTCGTGTATTTCAAAAGGATCTCCGAAGCAACGGATTCTGCCACTGCCTCGATCAGATTCCATTTTTCTCCGGTCACCACCTGTTCGATGGTATGTGCCACCTCATCATAGCTGACCGTCTTAAGAAGATCATCCGACATGGAAGACGGACGAAGATCCAGATGCAGCTTCGCGCTGATCAGGAAGAACTGTCCTGTCTCCTTCTCTTCATCAAAAACCCCGTGGTACGCATAAATCTTCAGATTTCTGATCTCGATGGTATCCATCCGAATGCTCCTCTCTAAATCCGCATTACATCTCATATACCGGGTCCTGCTTTACTCCCTGCCGGACATTGCTTCTGTGCGTGAAATAACAACCCGCCGGACCGATGGTCTCAGCAGAGAACGGTCCGGTTCTTTCTTTCCTCGGGCCAGTAACACTCATCCCGTGCATCACACAGGAAACAGTTCCGCGACAGTTTATCTGCCCGGTACAGGATCTTTGCCAGTCCGGAGGTTCCGTCCTCCGCGTCCTTATGCGCGCCGATGGCCTCACAGATTTCCTTTCTTTCCGCTTCGGTATAACCCGCACGCCTTAGAACATCCTCCGCTGCCACAGCGCCTGCCGCATGGTGAGACATGGTTTTTTCCTCCGGAGTGTAGCGCCCGATATCATGCAGCAGCGCCGTTCCGTAAACCACATCCTTCCGGAATGTCCGATGTTCTTCCATTGTCAGGATATAAGCGATCCGTGCTGTGGAAACAGCATGGCCAAACCCGTGCCGGCAGAACACACGATCAAATTCCGATTCATATATCTTCTTGATCTGCTTTTTATAAAATGGATCATTGAGGATCCGCTCTACGCGGTCCATTTCCAGATATTTTCTTTTTTCCAAAAGCGCTCCGAGAAAGGTAAGGGATCCGCAGGCCACGATCACATCCTCCTCCGATGCCTCCCGAAGGGCAAGGGTTGCCGCAGAAACGGCATGATCCATGGATACGACAGACTCCGGATCCATATCCGTTTCCTGCAGGATCCGCCGGCGTAGCTCCTCCCCTGCCAGAGCACGGGGACTGTCCGGTGTAAATACATAGATCCTCTTCGCCATGGGTGCCAGAGTTTCGATCATGGCATCCACTTCCTTGTCTGCCAGAACCCCCAGAACAAATGTGATCTTCCTGTCTTCGTAAAACCGCTTCAGCGTAATCGACAGGCGTTTCCATGCATCCCGGTTATGGGCACCGTCCACGATCATGGTGGGATGGGTATCGAAGACCGTAAAGCGTCCCTGCCAGGATGTTGCAGCAAGACCCGCCCGGATCTGATCCGTACTGAGCCGGGGGAGTCCAAAGCTCTCCGCCCGGTCATTATAGGCTTCAAGTGCCGTAAGCGCCGTGATGGCATTCTCCGCCGCCACGTCTCCTACCATCTGGATATACCAGGTTTCACCCCGGTACAGGAAATCCGTCCCATGGATATCCTCCCGGAGAATCATAAGTTCCTCTTTTGTGGTCTTCTGCCATCTGACGGTCTTATTCTCAGAAGTCTCCTTTTGGATCACTTCCATGAGCTCCGGATCCATGGGGGCCGTCACCAGAACATCCCCGGACTTCAGGATGCCCAGCTTCTCCATAAGGATCTTCTCTCTGGTATCTCCCAGAAACTGCATATGATCCAGGCTGACGGAGGCTATGATATCAACGATCTTGGAAGGGATCACATTGGTTGCGTCCAGGCGTCCCCCCATGCCGCACTCCACCAGCATGATATCACATTTCTTTTTCCGGAACAAAAGAAATGCCAGCGCCGTTTCGATCTCAAAGGACGTAGGGCTTTGCGGCATCTCTTCCGCGATATCCCGGATCTCCTCCATACACTGTGCGATATCCGCTTCCTAGGCCATTTCCCCGTTGATCTGCCATTTCTCCCGGTAATCCAGAACCGCCGGCGAGAGGTATCGTCCGACCTTCAGCCCTCCGGCCAGAAGTGCCTGCTCCACATATGCCATAATGGTTCCTTTGCCGTTGGTACCGGCGATATGGATCGCCGGTACTGCCCGTTCCGGATGTCCAAGACCGGCGAGCAGCTCTAAAACAACGTCCAGCCCCGGCACAATGCCGAGGCTGTTTTTACTGTCTATGTAGGATCGAGCGTCCCTGTAGTCCATAAGTATCACCTGTCATCCGATCATTCATCTTCATCCTGCGATGTTTCGTCATCATCCTGTGACTCCGCATCCATCGCTGCACGCCGGGCCTTCTCAGCTTCCAGCGCCGCCTGCTCCTTCTCCTGTTCCTCTTCCAGTTCCTTCGCCGTCTTTCTGTGATGTACCGGACGAGTCGTTTCATCGATGGGAAGCAGGACATACCCTTCTTCACGAAGCGTGTCGATCAGGTGGGGAAGTGACTGCGCGGTTGCCGGGCAGTCCTTAAAATCATGCATCAGAACCACCGTAGCTCCGGAATTGTTATGTACATAACGAAGCACGTTGTCCTCCAGCTGTTCCGCCGTGTAACCGGAACCTGAGGAATCACCGTTGGAGGCATTCCAGTCGAAATAAGTATAGCCTTCTTCCTCCAGCCATGCTATGCAGTCATCCACCGGAACATCCGAGACACGGTTGCTGCTGCCTCCGGGGAACCGGTACAATCTCACATCCTGCCCGGTCATCTCAAAGAGCAGGTCATGCACGGTAGTTACGTCATCGGCAAAGCTGTCCAGATCCGCATAAATATCACTGTATACATGACTTACGGAGTGGATTCCCAGGGAATGCCCTTCCTCTGCCATACGGCGGATGATCGCCTGCCGGCTCTTATCTTCGAGCACCATGAAAAATGTGGCCTTCACATTTTTTTCTTTCAGAACATCCAGAATTGCTCCCGCATCGTCGGACGGACCGTCATCAAAGGTAAGATAGACTCTTTTCTCCTCCGGAACCGATGCCGGGTCGATCTCTGTCTCATCCTCTTCCGAAGAAGCTTCCGACATCTCCTGTGTATTATCCTCTGCTGCTTCCGTGTCCGATTGATTTGTTCCCGCGGCACCTGCATTTTTCAGAACCACCGACTCATCCTGACGGTCTTTTTCCAAAGTAATGCTTATATCTGCCGCAGTCCCGGCCATATCCCCGCTTTGCTGCTCTGCCAGCATACGTTCCTGCCGTTTGCTGTTCATTTCCTCCCGAAGCTGTTCGATCTCCTCTTTCATCCCATGCATTTGGGTAAGCAGGATCAGACAAAGGATCGTGGGGATCAGAAACATCAGGATCAGCGCCACCAGAATTGCTTTCTTCAGCCGGTTCACGCTTGCACGGTTGTACTCTTCTTCCTCAGCCTCCTCGTTCTCATCCCAATCCGATTCAAGAGACGCACGGGGTGCGTAGAAGGAATGCTCCTTTAAGACCTCACGGATCGGATCAGCCGTTCCGTTTGAGACATTCTCTCTGTCTGTTGGATTTGCCTGCATATCCATCGAATTTGCCGGTTGTTCTGCCGGGTTTGCCTGCATATCTGCCGGATTCACCTGCATTTCTGCCGGG
>CAMPAX010000174.1 GCA_946633495.1 uncultured Lachnospiraceae bacterium
GGCATTTTCCGACACACAAAAAACAACCGTGACTCGCCCCACGCCTCGCAACAGGATCACTCTTCTCTTTTATTTTGATATGGAGGCGCCATGCCTCAAAGATACAATGCCCTTCGCTTTGTCCCGGCTGTTACCAGCCGTATTTGTCGAAGAACTAACGAACTGTCGTCCGGAAACGGATCCGCCGAATTTTCGATACCGTTTCACCTCGTCAGGCTGCTGGTGCGACACACCGAATGCAGCCACATGGCGCTAAGGTTTCTGAACCTTTCGAAATCTGTGCTCCTCCTGCCCGCACAGACGGGGGTAGTATACCACACTCTTCCTCAGAATGCAAATCCGCCCCCAAAAAACGGGGAACGATCCGAAATCGCTCCCCGAAAAGTGTCAGTATATAAAGAAGACGTTCTTCCTTATCCATTCGAATCCTATTCCGTAAATCAGCTGATCATGGAGCCTGCAGGTACGTCCGGACGGTCTGTGGTCAGCAGTGACAGATTCCCTTCCGCATCCTCTGCGCAAAGCAGCATACCCTGTGACTCGATCCCGGCCAGCTTCGCAGGTTTCAGATTGGTGATAACCACCACCTTCTTGCCTACCATATCCTCCGGGCTGTAGAAACTCTTGATCCCGGATACGATCTGCAGGACACGGCCTTCGATCTGAACCTGGGAGCAGAGAAGCTTCTTGGACTTCGGAACCTCCTCACAGGACAGGATCTCTCCCACCTGCAGCTGCATCTTCTCGAACTCCTCGATGGTGATCTCTTCCTTCACCACAGCCTCCACCTTATCCGGCTCGGACTTCTCCGGCTCTGCCGGCTTCTTTACTTCCTTCGGCGGTTCCGGTTCCTTTGCCGGGAAACGGACTGCGATCTCATCCAGCATCTTCTCGGTATCGATCCGCGCAAAAAGGATCTCCGGCGTCTCGGTTACTCTGTTCCCGGAGGGATACAGGCCGAAGGTACCGAATTCGGTACATTTCCGCTTCTCCGTGTTAAGCTGCGCCACGATCTTATCCGCCGTATCCGGCAGGAAGGAAGCCAGCAGACTTGCCCCGATGGTGATCCCCTCTACCAGGTTGTAGAGTACGGTGTCCAGCCGGTCCTTCTTCGTCTCATCCTTGCCCAATACCCAGGGCATGGTCTCATCGATATATTTATTCAGTCTTCGGAAAATGTTGAAGATCTCCGTCAGTGCATCGGCGCATTTCAGCTTCTCCATGCACTCATTGACATGGATCCGGTAAGCACGGATGCAGTTCTTCAGATCCGTGTCCACATCCTCGGCCACCCCGGCATTGTTCACGATACCGCCGGAATATTTGTTGATCATGGAGATCGTACGGTTTACCAGGTTGCCCAGAGTATTCGCCAGGTCGGAATTGATCCGCTCGATCACCAGCTCCCAGGATACCACGCCGTCATTTTCGAAGGGCATCTCATGCAACAGGAAATACCGTACCGCGTCCACGCCGAAGAAATCCACCATGTCATCGGCATAAATTACATTTCCGCGGGACTTGCTCATTTTTCCGTCGCTCTGGATCAGCCACGGATGGCCGAACACCTGCTTCGGAAGCGGTACATCCAGCGCCATCAGCATGATGGGCCAGTAAATGGTATGGAACCGGAGGATATCCTTACCGATGAGGTGCAGGTCCGCCGGCCAGTATTTCTTGAACAGCTCTCCGTGATTTCCGTCCACATCATAGCCCAGACCGGTGATGTAGTTGGACAGCGCGTCGATCCATACATAAACCACATGCTTCGGATCGAAATCCACCGGAATGCCCCACTTAAAGGAGGTACGGGAAACACAGAGATCCTGAAGACCCGGCTTTAAGAAGGTGTTCACCATCTCATTCTTCCGGGATTCCGGCTGAATAAACTCAGGATGCTTCTCGATGTATTCGATCAGGCGAGGAGCGTATTTGCTCATACGGAAGAAATAAGCCTCTTCCTTGGCCGGATGTACCTCGCGTCCGCAGTCCGGGCATTTGCCGTCCACTAACTGACCCGGAGTCCAGAAGGACTCACAGGGGGTACAGTACATGCCTTCGTACTCCCCTTTATAAATATCACCCTGATCGTACAGCTTCTTGAAGATCTTCTGAACCTGCTTCTCATGATCCTCGTCCGTGGTACGGATGAACTTGTCATAGGACGTGTTCATCAGATCCCAGATCCTCCTTATCTCAGCTGCCTTCTCGTCCACGAATTCCTTGGGAGTGGACAGGCTTTCAAATGCCTTGGTCTCGATCTTCTGGCCGTGCTCGTCGGTTCCGGTCTGGAAGCGGACATCGTATCCTATGAAACGCTTGTAGCGGGCAATGGCGTCCGCCAGAACGATCTCGTAAGTGTTGCCGATGTGGGGCTTGCCGGATGCATATGCGATCGCGGTGGTGATGTAATAGGGTTTCTTTGCCATATAAAATTCCCTCCTTTTATAGACAAAACAGCCGGATTTTCAACCGAAAATCCGGCGAGTTCTTTTATCATTTTGTAAATTCACAGGATCCTCTGCCGCTTCTTCGGAGAGGATGAGATGCAGCGCCTCTCTGAGGAGAACCTACACTGCACGAAGTTTAAACTTCTGGAGTGACCGATCCGAATTCACGATCTCCATCTCACCGCCGAGCTGACGGATCTTGGTATCGAAATCCTCATAACCGCGCTTTACGTACTTGATGTCATCGATCACACTGACACCTTCCGCAGCCAGCGCCGCGATCACCAGTGCCGCTCCTGCACGAAGATCGGAGGCAGTCATATTTGCGCCTGTGAACTTCGAAACGCCTGTAATGATGGCCGTATTGCCTTCCACACGGATCTTCGCACCCATCCGGGTGAGATCTCCTACATAGCGGAACCGGTTTTCGAAGATACTCTCCGTCACCACGCTGGTTCCTTCCGCGAGACAAAGCACCGCAGCGATCTGTGCCTGCATGTCCGTCGGAAATCCGGGATACGGCAGGGTCTTCACCTGCGTCGGGCGAAGCTTTCCGTCCGCCATGACGCGAATGGAATCATCGTATTCGATAACTCTCGCACCCATCTCGATCAGCTTGGAGGAAATGGCCTCCATATGCTTCGGGATAACATTCTTCACCAGAACATTTCCCTGAGTCGCGGCAGCCATCACCATGAAGGTTCCGGCCTCGATCTGGTCCGGAATGATGGAGTACTCTGCGCCATGCAGCCGGGACACGCCCCTTACACGGATCACATCGGTACCTGCACCCTTGATGTTGGCACCCATGGTGTTCAGGAAGTTGGCCACATCTACGATGTGAGGTTCCTTCGCCGCGTTCTCGATCGTGGTCTTACCTTCCGCCAGCGCAGCCGCCAGCATGATATTGATGGTGGCACCAACCGATACGGTATCCAGATAAATGTGTGACCCTGCCAGCTGCTCCGCTTCCGCCACAACCTTACCGCCGGACACGATCTCCACGTTGGCACCCAGGGTCTCAAATCCCTTGATGTGCAGGTCGATGGGACGGGAGCCGATATCACAGCCGCCGGGAAGGGCTACATTGGCATACTTATATTTTCCGAGCAAAGCTCCGATCAGATAGTAGGATGCGCGGATCTTGCGGATATACTCATCATCCACCGACAGTCCCCGATCTCCTGCGATCCCCTTGCCGCAAATGGATACGGTATGGCGGTCGATATAACGAACGGATGCTCCTATATTTTCGATTGCTTTCAGAAGGGTCCGGGTATCACTTACAAAGGGTACGTTCTCGATCACAACTTCATCATCTGTCATGATCGCTGCGGCCAGGATTCCCAGCGCTGCATTCTTTGCGCCGGCGATCACGACCTCGCCCTCCAGCGGATTCCCTCCCCTGATTGCGTATTGTTCCATATGATTAACGATCCCTCTCAGATTTCTGTCTGTCGGAGAAATTATACAGGTTACATAACTTTCCGATAATCTGAATCATTATACCAATTTATTACAATTTTGTAAACTATTATCTAATTTTTTAGAAATTTTAGAAAAATACGTATTCATTTACGGATTTGTACATACGCCTGCCGCCGTAAATGTATACTCTTTTCCGCCGATGACCCGTGTTCCTGTCACCATGGCACCGCTGCTGTCCAGGAAATACCATTTGCCGGAAAGCTGCAGCCAGCCGGTCTTCATGACGCCGTCCGCATCAAAGTAATACCAGACTTTGTCGATCTGCTGCCAGCCTGTGACCATGATGCCTGAGGTTCCGAAGTAATACCATTTTCCGCTGATCTTCCGCCACTTTGTCTGCATGTAGCCGCTGGGGTTCAGATAGTACCACTTCCCGCTGATCTTCTTCCATCCGGTCTGCATGGCTCCGCTCTCATTGAAATAGTACCATTTTCCGGAAACCTGTTTCCAGCCGGTCTGCATGATGCCCTGACTGTCAAAGAAATACCAGACATCCGAAACCTTGCGCCAGCCTACGGTCTTTGTACCGTCGGTCTTGATGAACATCCATACGCCCTTCGTGAACTCGATCCAGCCTGTTTTGGAAGGCTCCGCCGGAAGCCTGAAGGGATCCAGAGAATAGATCACCGGTGAGCTGTTCTCGGTGGCATACCATTTAACGACGCCTGCCTTTGTTACGATGGGCTGGCAGTCGGACAGATATGCCGGAAGAGTTCCCGCCGCGCCGCAGAGATTTCCGGCTCCGTCCACCAGCTGATACCGCACTTCTCTCAGACCGGAAGAGGTATCCTGCTCCGTCCAGAGGACCAGGAAGACATAGTCATTGATCTGCACCAGCTGCGGTGTCTCCGCGGTCCTGGTTCCGGAAGCCGTAAGCGAGCTGATCTTCACCTGCTTTGTTCCGTTGAACAGACGGTCCGTCACTGCCAGATATACATTCCTGTTCCCGTAGGTTCCGTCGATATCCTGGTTATAGGCGATAAGGCAGTTTTCCGAGGACACCTCAAAACCTCCGATGGAGATTCCCGTATAATTTCCGCTGCTGTCTGTCTCCAGCGGAATGGTGAAGCTCACGTCGGTGAGGCTGTTTTCGTT
>CAMPAX010000175.1 GCA_946633495.1 uncultured Lachnospiraceae bacterium
GATCTTATATGCCTCTACGCCCAGTTTCTCCAGATAGTCGGCAGATTGAAGATCAAAAGGCGTAGAAAGAAAATCGATGCCGCATTTTTCACACTCTTCTTTAATGATCCCGTTCCATTCATACGGTGTTGCTGCATCTATGTACAGATCATAAAGCTTGTAGCCATCCCACAAACCTCCATGGATCCGAAAGTACTCATTATCACAGTCGATCGTCATGGAATCGGCCGTATATGTCTGAATCTTAAGACAGTCCGCACCCGCTTTTGCAGCCTGTCGAACGATCTCCAATGCATTTTCAAGACTGCCTCCGTGGTTTGCGCTCATTTCCGCTATCACATACACTTCGTTTTTATCGATCTTATCAAAAATACGAAACATAGAATTCCCCGATCATTTGATATTCCTTTTAAATACCGGATCCACTTTTCCTCCAACCAGAATTCCTTCCAGACTGTCCTGATCGATCGCTTTTCTTATCATGGAAAATGCCCGGTCGGTTGCGTCCAGATAGAGGCCCGCCTCTTTTTCCGTATGATGCTTGTTCAGAAAATAAATGGCAAACACCAGAATCCCGCTCCGCAGGATCTCCTGAGAGTATACAGACTGAATATCCAGGTAAGAAAGACTTCCATGTCCTTCAAATGCAACCCCCGCATGCTGAGGCATACCGCTGACCGAAAGGACATCCTTCAGATCGTATCGATTGATCCGTTCCTGAATCCCATCCCGGAGCATGGTTCCGATCTTTCGAATATGATCATAAAATCCCGGCTGCTCCAGGATCCGGATGGTAGCCAATGCCGCCGCCATGGCTATGCTGTCTCCACCAAAGGTGGTAGATACAAAGACACCCTCTTCGATCTGCTGCAGCAGGTCTTTTCTTCCGGCCACCGCAGAGATCGGATATCCATTCGCAAGTCCCTTCCCGAAGGCCACCATATCCGGTATTACACCGAACAATTCCTGAGCTCCCCCGAGTGCATAATGGAAACCGGAAACAACCTCGTCAAAGATAAGCAGCGCTCCATATCTGTGAGCAAGCTCCTTCACCGCCTCCAGATAGCCCGTCTTCGGTCCGTCACTCTGAATCGGCTCCAGAATCACAGCGGCGACCTCATTTTCCGAAAGGTTACGTTCCAGATCAGCAATGTCATTATATATAAAATTCTTTGTCAAAGCTCTGACAGCCGCGGGAACCCCTTTATGATTCTCGGACGCGCCGATGGACCAGTCATGCATACCGTGATAACCGGACATCAGGATCATGTCCCGTCCGGTATATGCCCTTGCCAGACGAACAGCTGCGGTAGTCGCATCGCTTCCGTTCTTTACAAATCGGATCATTTCGGCACAGGGGATGATCTCACACAATTTCTCAGCCAATTCAACTTCCAGCTCCGACTGCAGTGTTCCGCTTGCGAACCGGTTCACCTGGCGGATCACCGCTTCATTCACCTCCGGTTCGTTATACCCCACCGTAACAGGTCCCAGGGCACACATGAAATCGAGAAATCTGTTCCCATCTACGTCATAAATGTAACAGCCCTCCCCTCGATCCATATAACCAGGTGCAACTCCTCTTGAAAAATAACGATAAGATTTACTGTATGTCTGGGCCGCAAGAGGCGAAACCTTCAACTCTCTTTTCAGTAATTCATCTGATTTTAGAAACTGCATAATAATTGTCCTTTCGTTTATACCATGTACCGCGGCATATTCCCGTCACCTGATAAGGCCGCAAAAATGCTTTACCGAATGTTCCGACAGTCAGACGGAAACGATCCGATCTTCCCGAATAGATTTTGCCAGTCCCTCATTTCTGGTATATTTCCGGTTGATCTCTGACACCTCCGGATGCTCTGACAGATACGCTAAAATATCCCGGTATCCAAAGAACTCGTTCCCCTGCTCCACAGCGAAATACTGATAGATCCTGCGTACCACTTCAAAATCTTCCGCTTCGTCCACGGTCCACCGATATTCTCCAAAAGGACCGATGGGGGACTCAAAATTCTGAAGTTTGAATTCCTCCGGACGGCGAAGGATAAACTGCGTCACATGCTCACGTTCAAAGGAATGGATCGATTCCTTCCACGCTCTCTCCAAAGCAGAGGACTTCATTATCTCCAGATCCAAACCATCGGCAAAGGATTCCGTCAGCATCCCCATATAATCCGTATCCGGATTCATCTGATCGATCGCAAGGTCCAGGAGCTCTGCATCAAAGCAGGGGCAGTCTGCCGTAAGGCGGATCACATACTCCGGCCGAAGCAGCTTTGCAGTCTGATAAAACCGGTCCAGTACATCTTCTTCGGAACCGGTCCCTACGCGCACCCCAAGTTCCGCACAAAGCTTCAGGATCGGAAGATTATTCTTCTCAATGGAAGTCACCACCATCACCTCATCCACCCTCTTGCTTTGCTGTACACGTTCGATCATTCTGCGGAGCGCCGGCTTCCCGCAAAGGTCCTTCAACACCTTATTCGGTAACCGGGTGGATCCACACCTTGCCTGTATCATCACTAAATAGTTCATATCTGTTCCCCTGTCCATGATCAGATCGTGCCTGCTTCAAAGCCTGTCAGTCACAGACCTCTCATCATACGTATTATTTCACCCAGAGACTCGGTACCACCAGATCCGCATCGATCCCTGAGAATTCCTTATCGATCTCCCGGAATATCTCCTCCGGGATTTCCTTTTGAAATGAATCTATATCTTCTTTCAGCTGTTCCATATTCCGGATCCCGAACACCAGATGCCTTACACTCTGTTCACGCTTCACATATCCCATGGCAAGATCGATCCTGGAAAAACCGGTCTCCCTGCATAGCTGATCCAGCTTCAGAAGGATCGGTTTTGCCTTTGCCAGATGTGACGGAATTTCTTCGTCTTTCAGGCGGATCAGCCCTTTGATGAATACCGTCCGAACATCCACGGAGCAGCCGGCAGCATCTGCCTTTTCAAACACTCCTTTTTCCTTCATCCGATGATCAAAAATGCTGTACGGCATCTGAATATACTTGACGAAGGGGCTCCGGAAGCAGGCCTCTGCTTCTTCCGGATAATATACGGACACGCCAACCTTTTTTGCCAGTCCTTCATGTTGCACCACGGTCAGTGCATCCAGGATCTCTTCCTGAAATGCATAACGGGAGCTGTGCAGATAGTAAGCGTCCACATAATAGGTATGCAGCACCTCCAGGGAATGCTTCAGCCGTTCCCGGATCAAGGAAGCATACTCCGACGGCTTACAGTCATCCAGACAGTTCGGCATAAGCTTCGTACTCAGGAAAAGCTTCTCCCGCGGTACGGTTTGTTTCGCAAGAAATGCTCCCGTAACTTCCTCCGCGATCCCATAAGCGGCTGCCGTATCAATAGCGTTAATTCCGTTCTGGGTAGCATAATCCAGACACTGAATGCAGTATGCCGGATCCTTCTTTGGCTGATTAAATACACCGTAGTCCATTCCGAACTGAACTGTGCCAAGACATAATTCCATAGATTTTCTCCAATTTATTTTGCATAATACGAAGCAATCTTCTTCACTGCCCGGATCACATCCTCCACATCCGAATCCGAAAGGTCCGGATAGAGAGGGATGCTCATGATCTGTTCATAAACTGCCTCCGCCTTCGGACAAAGCCCGCGCCGGTACCCCATCCGTTCATAATAGGGGAACCAGTAAACCGGAATATAATGCACCTGACACTGAACATTTTCCGCACTCATGGCTTTGAAGAATTCCTGTCTGGAACACCGGATCCTGTCCGGATCAAGACGGATGATATAGAGATGCCTGCAGGTGTCCGATTCCGGAATCTCCTTCTGGACGATCAGCTGTTCTACCGACGAGAACGCCTCGTCATAGCGCCGTACGATCTCCTGTCTCCGCTTCTTAAACCATGATAGTTTATCCAGCTGATTATTCAGCAGCGCCGCCTGAAAATCCGTCATTCTGTAATTGAAACCGAGGAAGCTCTGCTCGTAATACCAAAGCTCCCCAGTCGGATGTACCATCTCATTCTCGTCCCGGGTGATGCCGTGCGTCCGTCCCAGAAAAAGCTTTTTATAATACTCCTCCCGGTCAGTAAGAATCGCACCTCCCTCACCGGCAGTTACGGTTTTTACGGGGTGAAAGCTAAAACAGGTCATATCCGCCAGGGAACCTACCGGTTTTCCGTTGTAACAGGATCCGATGGAATGAGCGGCATCCTCGATCAGCACCAGTCCGTGCCGGTCGGCGATGTCCCTAAGCTCCTTCATTTTCACCACCTGCCCTGTGAAATCCACGGCTACAATGGCTTTCGTCCGCTCCGTTATCTTCCGTTCCACATCCGCCGGATCAATGTTGTAGGTGTCCGGATCGATATCCGCAAATACCGGTCTTCCTCCCATGTACAGTGCACAGTTAGCACTGGCCGCAAAAGTAAGGGGCGTGGTGATCACCTCATCCCCCGGACCGATCCCTGCCGCCATGCACGCAAGGTGCAGTGCCGCCGTGCCGTTCGATACAAGCACCGCATATCCGGCTCCGGTCATGGCTGCCAGTTTTTTTTCGGTTGCCTCAACCATGGGGCCGCAGGTGATATAATCGCTGAGGAGGGTTTTTCTGACCGCTTCCACATCAGATTCATCTATCGACTGATGACCGTAGAAGATCTTTTTCTCACGTACCGGAGTTCCTCCGAATAAAGCAAGTTCCATACGTTCTCCTTATTCCGCATTTTGCCCTAATGAATATCCAAATCTGTCTTTAACCGTTCCTTCAGTTCCTCCACACCAAGCCACTCCGTATTGGTTCCGGAGCTGTACTCATATTCCGCAGGAACAAGCTTTCCTCCCGGGATCAGTTTCTCCTTATTCCACCAGTCATAATGCGGAAAGATGATAAAATGTTTATCATACTCATACGTGTGCAGAGAATCCTCTCTGGTCACCATGATCTCATGGAGTTTCTCCCCTGCAAGCAATAATTTCGTCAG
>CAMPAX010000176.1 GCA_946633495.1 uncultured Lachnospiraceae bacterium
CGGCAAGCGGGCGTGCTTGCACGCACATTTGCCGGCCAACGCGACATCGAGTAGGGGGGGACACCTCCTACTCGATTATGGACAATAAGGCGGATCAGTTGATGATACAGAGGAGATAATCTGTGCTGGACACCGGTGGTATGCTCTTCTATATTTCAAACGAGCTTTCCGTGAAATGATTCTTGTGTCCCTGTGGGGCACATGATTTACATACTGCTTTCCCTTCGTATATGACCATATAAAGTCTCCTCTCCATGTAAAACAGCGCAGTGGCTCCCCATATAAGTCACTGCGCTGCAACCCTGTCTTACAGATTAGCTTCCATGAAAGCCTTTACAGCCTCCAGCTCTTCCGCTTCATCCGGACCGTCGAAGGAGAAGGTCACCGTATCGCCCTGCTTTGCTCCCAGAGCCATGATCCCCATAACTCCCTTGAAGGGAACTTCCTTCTCACCCTTCTTAACCTTTACAACGGAACCGTACTGCTTCGTCATCTTGAAAAGATCCGTAGCCGGTCTTGCGTGAATCCCGTGAACATCCTTGATCGTGTAATCAAATGAAACCATATGAATCGTCCTCTCTAATTTTATAATTATAAACCTAAACTTCCATCGCATCCTTCTTCAGCAGCCCCAGCATCACACAGGTCACTGCGGAACCGATGAG
This sequence comes from uncultured Lachnospiraceae bacterium, assembly GCA_946633495.1. Lineage (GTDB taxonomy): Bacteria > Bacillota > Clostridia > Lachnospirales > Lachnospiraceae > Eubacterium_Q. Next base: position 666 of record CAMPAX010000176.1, read on the forward strand.
CCATGCCAGGATGTAAAGGAAGGGTTTACCTACCGTAGCGAATACGAAGACGCCTCCGTGAGGAGCCATCAGCGTACATTCAAAGATTGCGGATAAAAGGCCTGCCACCGCTGAGCCGGCCAGTGTACATGGAATGACATGCAGCGGATCCGCAGCCGCAAACGGGATCGCACCCTCTGTGATAAAGGATGCACCCATGACCACATTGGATACCGCAGAGCCGCGTTCTGCCTTGGTGAATTTCTTCGGGAAGAACCAGCATGCAAGCGCGATGCCTACCGGCGGAACCATACCGCCGACCATGATGGCTGCCATGGCGATGTAGCATGCCTGCGCCTTCGGATCGGAGGCTGCAAGCCCGTTGGCCGTCGCCAGAAGACCGACGCCCGTTGCATACGCCGCCTTGTTGATGGGACCGCCCATATCGATGGCCATCATGCCTCCCAGGATCAGACCCAGCAGCCAAAGCATATCCGCATCCGCCAGCTTGGAAAGTCCGCTGGACAGCGCATCATTTACAACACCGATCAGCGGGTTGAAGATGAAGCACATCAGGATGCCGATGATAAACACACCCAGCAGCGGATAGATCAGCGTGGGTTTTATACCATCCAATGCCTGTGGCAGATGCGCAAATATCTTCATCAGGAAGAGCACGATGTACCCCGCCAGGAAACCGGCCAGGATACCGCCCAGGAAACCGGAGACCGTATTCACGCCCTCGCCCGTAAAGGCGAATTTCGTTATGATATTATCCTTGTCCGCAAACTGCGTATAGGCTGCAAGAACCGCATTTCCGTGAGCCGCCAGAAGACCGCCCGCAAAACCGACCACAAGACCGGGACGGTCAGCGATGGCATATGCGATATAACCGGCCAGTACCGGGATCATCAGATCCATGACCAGCCCGCCGATATACATCAGCAATGCAGAGGACGGTGTCATGGAACCGAAGTTGCTTCCTCCGGTCTCACCATAGCCTGCCAGCGTATCGATCAGGAACGCGATGGCCTTCAGCAGACCGCCGCCGATGACGAAGGGAAGCATGTGGGATACACCGCTCATCAGCTGGGTATATACCTTATGGGCACCGCCCTTGCCCTCGGATGCCGAAGAGGAGGCACTGCTCTCGCTGCTGCTCTCCGCCGTGAAGATCGGCGCTTTCCCATTTACCGCAAGGTCGATCAGTTCGTCCGCCTTGTTGATACCGTCGGCTACCTTCCGCTGGATCACCGGCTTTCCGTTGAACCGCTCCATGGGAACCTTGGCATCTGCCGTGACGATGACTGCATCCGCGGCCTTGATATCCTCAGCCGTCAGCTGATTCTTCGCTCCCGAGGATCCCCGGGTCTCGATCTTGATCTGAACTCCCGCCTTCTTCGCTGCCTTCTCCAGACCCTCTGCCGCCATATAGGTATGAGCGATACCCGTAGGGCAGGAGGTAACGGCTACGATCTTGATACCATCTCCCGTCAGGGCTGTATCCGCGAGACTGTCATCCACGCTCTTCTTCTCTTCATCCGCTTCGTCGATGATCTTCAGGAAGTCATCCACGGAGCCCGCATTCATCAGTTTCTCTTTGAATTCTTCATCCATCAGCATCATGGACAGCTTGGAAAGCACATCCAGATGCACATTGTCCTTGGTATCCGGTGCCGCGATCAGGAACAGCAGATCCACGGGTTCATCATCCAGCGCTTCATAATCCACGCCTTCCTTGATCACCATCGCCGCAAGTCCTGCCTTGGCAACACAGTCGCCCTTTCCGTGCGGGATCGCAATACCTCCGCCCACGCCGGTGGTACTTTCCTCCTCGCGGGCATATACCAGCTTCCGATACGCTTCCTTATCCTTCAGCCGTCCACCTTTTGCCATCAACTCGACCGCCATATCCATGGCCTGCTTCTTGTCCTGTGGCTTAGCCGTCAGGTCAACGCTTTTTCGATCGAGCAGGTCCGTAATCCTCATACACTGCCCTCCTCCTTTAGTAAACACGTAGTCGCCTGTATTAACGGGTGACTCATTCATTTCGGGGTCAGATCCGCCCGGTCCTCATCCGTGATCAACGGATGCTGTCATAGACCGACCGTACTTCTTCTTTTGTAGCAAGGTATTCCGAAAATGCACTGGCGCTGCCGGCAGCCAGCCCCATCCGGAATGCATGTTCATAATCCGCCTTCTCCGCCCATCCGGCCAGGAAGCCTGCCACCATGGAATCACCGGCTCCCACGCCGTTCACAAGGGTTCCCTTCGGTGCCTCGTGCATGGAGACGGTTCCGTCCGCAGCCACCAGGACTGCGCCCTCTCCCGCCATGGAAACGATGACATTCTGTGCGCCCTGTTCCTGCAGCTTCTTCGCATAGGGCACGACACTTACCCGGGTCCGGAGCTCCACATCGAAGATCTCTCCCAGCTCATGATTATTGGGCTTCACCAGGAACGGATGGAACTGCAGCACATTTAACAGAAGCTCCCTCGTCGCATCCACCACGATACGGATCCCCTTTCCCTGCAGCCGCTGCATGATATCACTGTAGATCGTGCTTGGCATGGAGGATGGTATACTCCCCGCAAGAACCAGGGTGTCTCCCTCCTTCAGCCCGTCCAGCTTGCCGAGAAGCTCCTCCACATGGCGGTCCGTGATCCCCGGTCCGATGCCGTTGATCTCCGTGCCGTCGATGGATTTCAGCTTCAGGTTGATCCGGGAGCATCCGTCCCCGACAGGGATCGCCTCCGCGCGGATCCCGCTCTCCGTGACACGGCGGGTGATCTCATCTCCCACAAAGCCTGCGGCAAAATAAAATGCAGTATTTTCAATTCCCAGGTTGGATAAAACGATAGATACATTGATCCCCTTTCCACCGGGAAGCATAAGCTCCGAAGTGGTCCGGTTGGTCATGCCGAGACGAAAATCATCCACAGTTACGATATAATCCAGAGACGGATTGAAAGTCACTGTGTAGATCATAGACTACCACCCCTCTTTCTGTTTTTTACTACCCCAATTATCATTGTAACATACCGGGCTTCTTTTTGAAACAAAAAGAATGGGCGGGAAGGCATTTTTATACCATATCCTTTATAATAGACACGGTCGTGTCAGCCAGGCATGTCATCCTGAGCGCAGCGGGCGCACGCGTGCCGGTGGCACGCAGCTCGTGCGCCGAGTATCGACCAAGCGGCAGCGCGAAGGATCTTTCAACACTTTCATACCAATACCTCTGCCAAATCCGAATTTGTAGCAATTAGACCGAAGCACACATAGGAAGTTCCAAACGCTCAACATCCTGGAGATCATATGTAATTCCGTTTTCATCCAACTCTCTGAGAAATGCATTCAAAACGAGCGGATCGGAGAATGGTTGCATGAAGTCCATTGTAAACCTCCCGTTCACTGCGGAAATCTCAATCAAAATGGTATCTCCCGAACTCTGTGTCCACACTCGGAAATCACGTATGTATTTCTCCGAATCGTAGTAGTTTGCCTTTCCGACATAGCTGACTGTGACAGTTAGAATTTTAGCAGACAAATTTGCAATCATTCCTGCAACACCTACACGCTCCTGTTCAGTCGCTTTCGACAAAAGGAGTTGACTGATTCCCTTCATGCTGGCCACACCTTCAAGCACCTTGTCTTCCTGAGACTGTGCAAACACCATACCACGGTATGCTGTAGCCTGTCGATCCAAAGACCAAGAACGCATCTTCTCCTTATACTCGAGCATCGCGCCGCCCACCAGCGACTGATGAGCCAGTGGTGCCTTCAGAGCTTTCCGCTGGTTGATGCACATTGCAATGCGAATAACGTCCTTGCTCTCCGGAAATGTCCTGGCAATGGCCCTGCTTAAAAACAGTGATACCATAGTTGCCGGACTCCCATCGTTTTCAACGTTGAATCGCATAAACTCATCTTCGGGGACAGCTATACTATATACTGTTGGACTTCTCTTTTCTTCTAATCCCGCTGATTTTATTATGCTCAGCGCCTGAGGCATATCGGTTCTGCCCGGAGTGGGCAAGTTCTCAGCGGTCAAAACAGGATCTTCCCATTCTTCCTGCCTGATTTCGTCTCCTACAATACGAATTCCATCTGTAGACAAGTCGAGGCCATAACGCCTGGATACATAGTAATACAGAAGAGTTCGAATCACTTCATAGGCTCCTGTGCCATCTGTCATGGCATGCGAAATGTCCATTTCAATCCAATTGTCAGTATAAGAAAAGGAAATCTTAAGAACTCTTTATTCTCCACATCATCCACAAGGATCATTTCCTTCGCACCAT
>CAMPAX010000177.1 GCA_946633495.1 uncultured Lachnospiraceae bacterium
CCATCCCCGGATTCCCCGGCGCCTTCCGTCACCTCTTCGGAAACCGTACTTCCCTGCTCTGTCCCGGCCTCCTCCTCTTCTCCGAGCCCCCGGGTGAGCAGGTAGAGAAGCCCCATCATAAGAAGCATGATCCCTACTAAGATGAGAACGATCTTCATCAACTGGTTCTTACCCTGATACAAACTGCTTTTCCTCCGTTACTACTATTTTCGGCGGCCTGTTACAGCCGCCGTGGTTGACTTAGATATTTTTGCCCATCTGCACGCAGTCGAAGGGATCCCTCCGTACCGGATGCTTTGCGAGGAGAATATATCCCCTCTTCTCATAGAAACTTTCCAGCACGGTTCTCGCCTCGATCACCACGCGCCTGTATCCCATTTCCTTTGCCCAGGCTTCTGCTTCCAAAAGCAGTCTCGATGCAAGTCCCCGCCTCTCATAATCCGGCAGTACCACCACACGGCCCAGCTCGATGTATCCTTCGCTGCATTTAAACATCCTGCAGGTTGCCACCGGAAATCCCTGATCCAGAAGCACAACGTAGCAGGTATCCTCTGTATCATGCTCGTCAAACTCCGTTGCCAGATCGATGCCATACCTTTGGCTGTTGGCCTGGATACGGACGTAGTAAGCCCCGGCTTTCTGCCAAAGCTCTGTTGCGCGGACACATGTAAGCCGGGAGGCAGGATTTATCTCCTCCTCCGTAGGCTCCCGGACCGATTTCAGCGCATCCGGTTCGCACGCGCCGATCTCAAGATAATTCTTCCTGGCTTCTGCAAGACTCATTTGATTTGCGCCGAAAGCGATCTTCGGTGCTTCCTTGGCCTTCGGATCATCCTCCCAGAAGCATACCGGGCATACCTCATAATGACCGGGTTTCTCTTCCAGAGTAAAATAACCGCAGCAGGGACATTTATACTTCATACGTCCTCCAAAGCGATAAAGAAATCACTCACATGTCTTACTGTTCATCCACCGGATAACCGTTCAACAGCACACGGTTTCTTCCGTAATGGAATACCTGTTTCTCCTTCGGTGCCCTTGTGACCGCACCGTTTTCCGTACTGATATCAACGCTGACATCGGAATTTGTCACGGTCATTTCCGTGTTGTCCGTCTGTCCGCCGTAGCAATAGGCCTCCAGGCCGGAACCTGTGTAACGGAAGGAACCGTTGGTAACATCGATCTTCGATCTTCCCGAGAGGCTTCCCACACCGACGGTCAGATCCCCGTTCACATTGAGGATCATTCCCATGTCATGGACATCCACCGTTGCACTCTCTCCGTCGATGGTCCCGACAGCCGTAACTTTCTTTCCGGCAATATTGCATTTTGCAAGGGAGCTCCATATCTTTACATCAGCGTTCTTATGCACGCTTCCGATGCAGACACCGCTGTCCACCGCAAGATCCACCGTAGCCTCGCAGTCATGGATCTCCAGAGAGCTGTCTCCGTCCACGGCACCTATGCCCACGGTCTCATCGCCATTCAGATAAATGTCATATTTTCCACGGTTGATGGAGATCTTTCCTCCAAGTCCGGAACCGATTCCCACAACATGCTTGCCGTTCAGATCCAGCCGGACATCTCCATCCTGATAGAAAGAAATGTCTCCATGTTTCGAATCCGGCAGATTTCCGATACCGTAGCCGCCGGTTCCGTCGATCTTCACCGTCAGACTGCCTGCGCCCTCCACGTTCAGCGTAGAGGATTCCGGAACCAGGATCCCACCGTCCATCAGACGGTTCGGACCGATGAGACGAAGTGTCAGCTTTACATTATCCGCAAGACGGATACACGGACGTTTCTTCATACTGGTGAGAACCACATTTTCCAATGTGATCCGTCCGTCATAACCTTCCAGGATCTCCAGATTCAAAGCATGGGACAGACCCGGCATTCCTACGATAGTGATATCGCGGAAGGTAGCATCTTTATCACCGATCACGATGGTGGTCTTGTGATCCCGTACCAGATTGCTGACCGAGATCCGGTTGACCCGTCCGGCAATGAATTCCTTCTCTCCGGTTCCTTCCACCACCTCACGATAGTAACGGGCAATCTCATCTTTGATATTTCCGTCGATGGAAGTACGAAGCTCCGGTGACGGCCGTCCGGTGTAATATCCCTGGATCAGATCCGCGCCAAGCCGGATCACCTCGTGCAGTTCCTCCGAAGTCTCAACGCCTTCAGCCAAAGCCAAAATGTTGTTGCTGTGGCAGAATTCGATGGCATCCCTTACAAAATGCTGCTTCTGTGTGCTGTTATGGATATCGGACAGCAAAGATCTGTCGATCTTCACCACATCCGGCATGTACCGAAGCAGATTGCTGATATTGGAATATCCGGTTCCGTAATCATCGACTGCAATACCGGCACCTAACTGACGAAGATCCCTCTTCAGCTGGGTGATATCGGCTTCCGAAATCTCGGCCTGCTCTGTGAGTTCCACCACCACAGTTCCGGGATTCTCCTTGATCATGCTCCAAACCTGTTCACGATCCTCTTTCGAAAGCCCGCAGCCGGGGATACTGTTGATGAACAGGCGTCTATGCTCAAAAATATCCTGATTTTTCTGAAGGATCCTGAGAACGTTCAGGAATGTATATTTTTCAATATCTTCCAATCGGTCCAGTGCAGTAGCGTGGCGAATGATCTCCAAAGGATTTATCTTCCGCTCCGAGGCAGAACGCATCAATGCCTCATAGGAATAGATCTCACCATCCCTCACCCGTACGATAGGCTGGAAATGATACGTGAAAAGATTCTCATTCAGGATCCGTTCCACTTCCTTCCGATCCTGAAGCTCTTCTTCCGTGAGTCCGACAGGCTGTGCTTCCTCCACTGAGGATACATGCGTACTTTGGAACTTCTGACGTTCCAAAGCTGCCACGCGGATCTCCAGCACCTGCATGATCTGCTTTCTCCGAAGTTCTTCCAGACCTCTGGCCAGAGATCGGATCCAAAGCCGGTAGACCTCATCGTAGCTTCGAGGAGTTGTACCGAAGCTGATCATGGCATAGCCGAAGCATACATCCTCCACAAAAACCGGTGTGAAGATATACCCCCTGGGTTCGCTGTGGTCCACATCCGGAAGGAGTCTCTCACTCGGGCTGATATTTTTCGTATCCGCCCAGCCATGAGTCGCATCCGCCGCCTCATAGTGGATCGCATGCAGCATGATCTCCGAATACCCCTCCTTCGGGAATTCCTTCGTGATCATATCCTCCGTCTTCAGCCAAAGATCATTCAGAAAGAGGTCAAAGCGTTCCAGGTCATGGATCTGATACAGATTCTCATATACATGTCCGAGAAAACCATCCAGATTATCGCATCGAAGCATGTCATCCAAAAGGGTATTATGGATCGAATAATATCCCTCATCCGAGGTTTTTGAAGTCCACGTCTCCCGCTTCTGTCCCCGAAGGATATCCACCTCGTCATGACAGCCGCAGCTTTCACCAAGGAAAAGCTCCGGGTGATATTCCGGACTGGACACCTCTGCACCGGCAAGCAGCTGCAGAACAGTCCGAACCGAATAGACACCGTAATACTCCGCCGGAACCTCCGCGGATGTTAAGGATTTCGGGCTGAAAAGTCCCTCCTCCGTAGCGCCGTAACCTGTGAGCAGTACATCCTCCGGGATCCGGATCCCGTTTTTCTCAAAAGTCTCCGCAACCCCGATGGCCATCTGGTCATTTGCACAGACGATGGCCTGAGGAAGATTCTTCTTGTCCCGAAGCAATGTCTCCGCAGCCCAGCTTCCGCTGGTATACCAGAAATCACCATAGAGGATCCTCTCCTCATTCACCTCGATCCCATGGTCCTGCAAAGCCTCACGATAAGCCAGAGCTCTGCGTATGGAATGCTTGTGATATTTACGTCCCGCAAGGAATGCAATATCCTTCACTCCATGAACATCGATCAGATGAGATACCAGCTGATAGATCGCCTGATATCCATCGGTCCAGAAGTTCGTAAAATAGTCGCTTTCCGAATCAACGCACACCACAGGTCCCTGAAATACTTCATGGATACGCTGCTGAAGTTTTTTCTCCACCTCCGGTGTCTGGATCGTATCGGAAAGCAGGATCGCCGCATCAAAGGAATCCCAGGGGATCAGATTATAAATATTCGAATCCCCGATCTCCCGCTCTTTGTTGTTCTGATATTTGATGTACATGGAAAACACATATACTTCAAATCCATCAGCAAAAGCCTGACGCATTACGCCCTTTACGAATTTCTGCTGATATTCCTCATCCGCCTGTCCCAGCAGAAGAGCAATCTTCCCTTTAACCATAGTGCCTTCTCCGTTTGCTATATTCCGTAACGTTACAGGAACCGGACTTTCACCCTGATCATCCATCGGCGGCCCGCTCCGTTCCGGACAGAATGGTCTTACTGATTCCCGGGATCCGAAGTTCCTTCCCCGTTATCCATGGGCCGGAAATAACCATCACCCGGATCCACCTGCTGCTGTCCGTAACCCTGCTGCTGTCCATAGCCCAGGATTCTGTCTTCCGTGCTTTCTTCCCGGACCAGACTGTATTTATTCGTACTTCCGGAGCCGCTTTCATTTGCAGTATCCTGTCCTGCTCCGTAGCCCCCTGCAGTGGTTTGTGTGTCATAGCCCTGATCGGCTCCATATCCGCCGGCGGCCTGTGCAGAGGTGTCGTCCGAACCACCGTAATTTCCGTAGCCCTGCCGGCTGTAATCCTGCTGGCCGTAACCCTGTTGGCCATAGCCCTGCTGGCCGTAGCCCTGCTGGCCGTAACCCTGCTGGCCGTAACCCTGCTGACCGTAACCCTGCTGACCGTAGCCCTGTTGGCCGTAACCCTGCTGGCCATACCCCTGCTGGCCATACCCTTGCTGACCGTAGGCCTGCTGGCCGTAACCCTGCTGACCGTAG
>CAMPAX010000178.1 GCA_946633495.1 uncultured Lachnospiraceae bacterium
GGCTGCTAAAACTCTCACTCTGCGTACTACGTGGAGAGTGGGCTGCTAAAACTCTCACTCTGCGTACTACATGGAGAGTGGGCAGAGAATACTCTCACTCTGTCCTCTCCACCGGTGAGATCCGGAAACCGATATGCTGTGGTTTCGAAGAATCGATCCGGTACTCGTCATGCACCGGCGCTCCCCAGGAATCATCTCCGCCCACGCCCATCTGCTGTGCGGCGATGCGGATCCATGTGTGCCTTACCGGCGGGAGTTCGAACCGCCGTTCTGCTTCCTCCAATTCATATGCGCTGTAAGGAAGTACACTCATTTCAAAGGGGGCGCCCTCTGCCGTAAATCGAAGGCCCCTTCCATCCTGTCCGGTCACGGCAAGTTCCCTGACTCCGGTTCGGTTTCCGCATTCCTGCGGGCGAAGATATCCGGACAGATTCTCATACGCCGTATGTCCAAACCGCCCGAGTCTTGCTCCAGCTGCACGGTCCGTATAATTCTCCTCCGGTCCAAGGCCGAGATATTCCACCTGATCCACCGAAGCTTTTGTACAGAAATCCAACGCGAAAACCGGAAGCTCCGGAAGTCCTTTCACTCCGGGATAGTCCGCTTCCACCAGGATCTGTCCGTCAGGACAGACCGTGTAGCAGACCGTCACCTCCACACAGTTCTTTGGTCCACCGCTGAAAACCGTAACCAGTTTCAATCCGCCTTCCGTCGGTTCGATGCGGAATCTGTCGTATTCCTTCCTCATAAAATGTCCTGCCGCGTGCCAGAGCCCCATTTCCGCAGGATATCCCGCACCACGGTCATTGTCCGTCATGGCCCGCCAGAAGCTGATCCGCGGAATCCGGTCGATGTATTCTCTGCCGCCGAACCGATAGGAAGAGATCCCACCCTCCGACATGGAGAACTGGATCTGCCAGTCCGGTCCCTGTATCCCCACATATCCGTCTCCGGAAATGATGGACCCGGGGACGGCAAAACCGTTCCCTTTTCTTATGCCAAGCTCCGTGACACACTGTGCAAATGCAGTTTCGTACGCCGGACATCCGCTGCCCGGATCGGTAACGGCAGCTGCTTCCAGCACCGCCAGCCCTTGTCCCTCAGGCATTCTCAGTCCATGCGGTACGGTTACCGTTTCTCCTGCCGCTGCCGTGACGCTGATCTCCTTTTCTTCCAGCAGCTTTCCATCCAGCATGGTCCGGACATAAAATCTATATCCTGACGTATCAACAAAAAGATTCCGGTTCTCCACCGTCAATGTTTCAGGGGAGATATCCAGCCGGATCGGACTGTATAACTGCCGGACCTCCTGCATCTTCGGTGAAGGCGTCCGGTCCCCGTAAACGATCCCATTTGTACAGAAGCCGTAATCCGTCGGGCGGTCATCGAAATCACCGCCTACCGCCATCACTTCTTCCCCCTCCGGAAGCTGCATGGGAAGCACCTGATCGATGTAATCCCAGATGAATCCGCCCTGATAACCGGTATATCGATCCTCCAGTTCCGTATAAAGCTGCATGCCTCCCAGAGAATTCCCCATGGCATGCATATATTCACAGCTGATGTATGGCTTCATGTCGTAGTCCGGATCCGCGGCTTTTTTCGCCATTTCCTCTTCCAGATACGCCGCCACCTCCACCGGCTTTGCGTACATCCGGCTCTCCATATGGGAGACATACCGATACTCCGGACGATGGAAACAGCCTTCATAATGCACCAGCCGACGCTTGTCTTTTTCCGAGAAGAAAGCGGACATGGCCGCGATCCCTTCACCGGCATAGGATTCATTTCCACAGGACCAGATCAGAACAGAGGGATGATTCTTGTCACGTTCATACATGGACTCCGCCCGGTCCACCACTGCCGCTCTCCATTCCGGAAGGTCTCCCGGAACATTCCAGGAAGGCTCCACCCGTCCCAGCTTCTGCCAGGACCCGTGGCTCTCGAGGTTCGTCTCATCGATAAGATAGATCCCGGCACGGTCACACATCTGATACCACTCGCTTCGGTTCGGATAGTGGCAGGTACGCACGGCGTTCATGTTATTCATCTTGATGAGCTGCACGTCCTTCTTCATATCTTCAAGGGAAATGCACCGTCCTCCGCTTAGAGAAAATTCATGTCGGTTTACCCCCCTGAAAATGATCCGCTTCCCGTTAAGGCACATCACGCCTTCTTCCAGCTTAAAGCTTCGGAAGCCCACATCCTGCAGCACCCGTTCTTTTCCGGCCAGACGAATCACCAGGCGGTAAAGCGAGGGTGACTCCGCGCTCCACGGGGAGACATCCGGAACTGCAAGCTTCCATTTAAGGCGCCAGAGCTTCTTCTCCCTCTTCCTAAGCGCCACCTCTCTGGCACTTGTTCCGTCACCGAAAGCGCCCTCCGAAGCCTGTTCTTCCGTCAGGATAAGGCTTTCCTCTGCCAACACTTCATAGGGACGAATGGCCGTAAGCTCTGCAAGGTCTGCCGGATCCAGGTGCTCCGCCGCCTTATCATCCCCTTCATTTTCAGCAGAGGATCCGAGAAGTCTTCCGCCGTAGTATCCGGACACGGCAGTACCTTTATTCGAAACCAGCGAAAGCTCCACCTTCGAAGGATCCGGCTCTTCCTCGGACAGCACCAGTGCATCCACGAAAAGGAGGCCGGTCCCCGCATCGTAGGAAAGCCCGGTATTTCTCTCAACATCGAAGCACTCGTCCAGCATGTTCTCCCGGTAAAGATAATCCGCCCGTACCGAAAGATCATACACATGCTCTGACGGGACCGTTACTGCATAAACAGAACGAAAGATCCCGGAGAATCTCCAGAAATCCTGATCCTCGATCCAGGACGCGCTGCTTCTTTTATAAACCTCAACTGCCAGCCGGTTGTTCTTCTCACGAACCAGCTCCGTCACACAGAATTCCGACGGCGTAAATGAATCCTCACTGTATCCGACATAGGTTCCGTTCAGCCATACGGAGAAGGCGGTTTCCACCCCTCCGAAATGCAGGAACACCTCGCCGCCCTGCTCCGGCACCCGTTCCAGATCAAAGAAAAGGATATAAGAACCAACCGGAGTACTGTTCTTTGGGATCCTTGGCGGGCGGAGCATTTCCACACCATCCCAGGGATACAGGGTATTGATATACTGGGGCGTTCCATGGCCCTGCAGCTCCATATGCCCGGGAACCCGGATGGTCTCAAATCCAAAGAGTTCAAAATTCTCCTCAAAGAATCGGACCGGCCGTTCTTCCAGGCGCTCACTGTAATGGAATATCCATTCCCCGTCCAGACACTGCCAAAAGCCCGGCTCTCCTTCCGGCCGTCCGGTCCCTGATTCAATATCCGAAACATCCGGCAGAAACGTATGATCCGAATGTGCCTTCATCCGGTTGATCCGAAATAGTTCGGGATTTTCAAGCTGTTCTCTGATTGTCATACTGCCCTTCTCCTTATGTTCATCCTTGTAATGTCCGCTGTTTTGTCCGATCGTATCCGACGGTCCGGATTCCGTTTGCTGCCGAAATCACCGCTCCCGGATCACCACTGCCTGATAATGAAGCTGCTCGTACCGCCGCCTGGTTTCTTCCAGGGAATAGGTGACATTTCCGCGCAGCGGGTCCGAAACGTATGCAAGATTCTTCTCCTGATCATAGCCCGTGAGCACCAGACAATGAAGATTGAGATAGCATTCATAATGGGTTCCGTCCACTACCCAGTCCGAGGAATACCTCGGTCCGTCCATATTGATCGTGGCCCAGAAGATCACCGGATATCCCTTATCCAATTCTGACAGGAGTTTCTCAAATTCCTTTCCTGTCAGGTCATCCGCAAAATGCTTTCCCCCCTGCGTCGCAAGATAGTTATCCGCACACCTTACGATCACCGGACTGTAGCAATACCAGGAGGCATTTTTGATCCGCGGATTTCCGATATATGCCTCATAGGGTGAGGTGTATCCGATCCTGCCCTTCGGAAGGTAATTATCCGCCAGAGTCTCCTTCGATACCGGATATCCGAGATGCCTTAGCACGATGGCCAGGGATGTCACCTCACAGCCGTTGGGCAGCTCCGGATTCTGATAGACGCATTTCACATCCAGCTTTGCATAACCCGCCGGCGGCTTCTTTGCCTCCGGGTTCCATGCACCACTCGGATCCAGATAGTAATCACCGATCCAGGTATCTAAAGCCATACAGCCCGAGGCCTCGAAGAAATACCATTTACCTCCGACAGATCTCCAGCCGGTGAGCATCCGTCCGGTCTTTCCGAAGAAGTACCATTTTCCGCCAATTTCTCTCCAGCCTATGGTCATAGCCCCGGAGGGCTTCATATAGAACCAGTATCCATTCTCCTTCTTCCATCCGGTATACATGGTCCCGTTCTTACGAAAATAAAACCACCGGCCGCCCAGCTCCTGCCAGCCGGTCTGCATCACCCCGCGGAAATCCATAAAATACCAGTCAGTTCCAATCTCGATCCAGCCGGTCTGCCGGATCCCCTCTTCCGAATAATAATACCAGTCCTTTCCGTCCCTGAGCCACCCGGTGGGACGGATCACCGTCGTCTCCGGAGCTTCCGACAGAGCCGCATCCGGAGTTTCCGTCATTTCATTCAGTGTTTCCATGCTGTCGGATACCGCCGCCTCCGCTTCCCCGGTTTCCGCTGCATAAGCGTTGCCGGAAACCGAAGATAAAAGGCCTAAGATCAGCATCCCCACGATCATCCCTGATCGCCAATGATATTTCATAAGCAAGACCTCCTGATATAAATCTATCAGCGACTGCTTTTATCTCCGGTTGGACCGTCTCCATATCTTTCGCTCCTCTGCTTCCCGGATCAGTTCATCCCGGAAATCCGGGTGGGCGATACTGATCAGAAGCTCTGCCCGCTCCCAGGTGGACATTC
>CAMPAX010000179.1 GCA_946633495.1 uncultured Lachnospiraceae bacterium
CTTCCTTTTTCCGCATCATTCTTTCCCGGAGAACCGCGTGACGGATAAAGCCGTACCCACGGATGATCAGGTTCAGGATCATCCAGATCAGAAATATGCATGACTATTCGGATGCAAAGGCTCTGGAAGATGCAACAGAGGATGAGCAGAAGGAATATGACGATGTAGTAGCGGTAGAAAAAGAAAAGATCAGTGCGGCAGAAGATACGGACGAAGTTGCAGCAGCACTGAAGGCAGCGAAGGAAGCGGTCAATGCGGAAATCGCAAAGATCAAGGAAGACCGGGCAGCAGCTGAAGCAGCAGCGGCTATGATAAGTGGACTTTCTGCAACCGAAGATATCACCGTAGATGACAAGGATTCCATCAAGGAAGCCAGAGCAGCATATGAGGCACTGACGGATGACCAGAAGGCAAAGATTTCCAAAGAAACCCTGAAGAAACTGGAAGATGCGGAAGCAGCTCTCGCAGTGGTTTCCAAGTATTCCGAAGAATGGGTCAACGGAAAATGGTACAACAAGGACGCTAAACAGAATTACCTGAGAATCGGTAAGTGGCATAAGAGCAGCAAGGGCTGGTGGTTCGGTGACAACCTCGGCTGGTATGCAAAGAATCAGTGGCAGAAGATCGACGGAAAGTGGTACTTCTTCGATAAGGAAGGCTACATGGAAGCAAATGCTTATCGTCAGGGATACTATCTCAAGGCAAATGGTGCCTGGGACGGCAAGGCAAAGGTAGCAGGCTGGAAGAAGGGCAGCAAGGGCTGGTGGTACTCCTTAGGCGGCGATAACTTCCTGAAGAACGGCTGGAAGAAGATCGACGGAAACTGGTATTATTTCAAGGCGACAGGTTATATGGCTGAGAACGAATTTGTTCAGGGCTGGTGGGTAAGCAAGACCGGCGCATGGAATGATCCGGTATACTACAGCTGGCATAAGTCCGGCAGCAAGTGGTGGTACGGAACCAAGGATGGCTGGTATGCAAAGAGCAAATCCTACACCATCGACGGCAAGGATTACTCCTTCGATAAGAATGGATACATGAAGTAAATACTATGATTTATGGCAGGGCCCGGCATCATCGCCGGGTCCTGTTTACTTGCGCAAAATTGAGTGTGGTCTATATGACGCTTGACAGCGATGAAGCGGGTATAGATACGTATCGGCTGATGTTTAACTTTTAGAGGGGAAGCGTCCTTTTCCTTCTGTGCAAAAAAATGTTGCATATATCCGCCTCATGGGATTTCTGTGAGGATGCCAAAAAACAGCGAAAAATACTAAAAAATCTGTTAGATTGTACTAAATAAAAAACATGAGGCAAATCGGTTGAAATAAAAAGCTTTGTGAAATATAATGGCATCACAAAGCAACATTGTACCCAAAAACGGCAAAGCGCCGAAATAATATGAAAAGGAGACAGGATATGTTACAGAACGAAGCTTGGAACACATTCGAAGGTCGTATCTGGAGAGAAGAGTGCGATGTACGTGACTTCATCCAGAAGAACTACACCCAGTACAATGGAGACGAGAGTTTCCTGGCTGGCCCGACAGAGGCAACAAACAAGCTGTGGGGAAGACTGCAGGAGCTGCAGAAGGCAGAGCGTGAGAACGGTGGCGTTCTTGAGGAGGATGCAGACGTTGTATCCAGCCTGACCGCTTATGGCCCCGGTTACATCGATGAGAGCCTGAAGGATCTGGAGCAGATCGTAGGCCTTCAGACCGATAAGCCGCTGAAGCGCGCATTTATGCCTTACGGTGGTATCAAGATGGCAGAGGAAGCACTCTCCATGTATGGCTACACACCGAATCCGGAGTTCCACAAGATCTTCACCGAGTATCACAAGACACACAACCAGGCAGTATTTGATGCCTATACACCGGAAATGCGTGCAGCACGTAAGACCCATATCGTAACCGGTCTTCCGGATACCTACGGACGTGGACGTATCGTCGGCGACTACCGCCGTGTTGCTCTCTACGGTATCGATCAGCTGATCGCATGGAAGGAAGAGGATAAGAAGAACACAGGCCATGGCGTAATGACCGATGATGTGATCCGTCTTCGTGAGGAGATCGCTGAGCAGGTTAAGGCGCTTAAGGGCATGAAGGCTATGGCTGCAAGCTATGGCTTCGATATCTCCCAGCCGGCGAAGACAGCGAAGGAAGCTGTACAGTGGCTGTACTTCGGATATCTGGCAGCGATCAAGACACAGAACGGTGCTGCGATGTCCGTAGGTCGTGTATCCACCTTCCTGGATATCTACATGGAGAGAGATCTGAAGGCCGGTATCCTTACCGAGGAGCAGGCACAGGAGCTGATCGATCATGTAGTAATGAAGTTCCGTATGGTGAAGTTCGCTCGTATCGAGTCCTACAACCAGCTGTTCTCCGGTGACCCGGTTTGGGCTACTCTGGAAGTTGGTGGTATCGGCGTAGACGGACGTCATATGGTAACCAAGAACGACTACAGATTCCTGCACACTCTTGAGAACATGGGACCGTCTCCGGAGCCGAACCTTACAGTTCTTTACAGCTCCGCACTTCCGGAAGCATTCCGTCGTTATGCAGCTAAGATCTCCATTCTGACATCTTCTATCCAGTATGAGAATGATGATGTTATGAAGCCGATCTGGGGCGATGATTACTCCATCTGCTGCTGCGTATCCGCTACACAGACAGGTAAGGAGCTGCAGTTCTTCGGTGCTCGTGCGAACCTGGCAAAGGCTCTGCTGTATGCGATCAACGGTGGTAAGGATGAGAATCCGAAGTTCAACGACAAGGAGACAGGCAAGCCGATGCAGGTAGCTCCGGCTTACGCTCCGATCACCTCCGAGTATCTGGATTATGATGAGGTTATGGAGAAGTACAAGGTTATGCTGGA
The DNA here is from genome assembly GCA_946633495.1 of uncultured Lachnospiraceae bacterium. Lineage (GTDB taxonomy): Bacteria > Bacillota > Clostridia > Lachnospirales > Lachnospiraceae > Eubacterium_Q. The sequence continues at coordinate 2,880 of CAMPAX010000179.1, forward strand.
TTGGCTGGCATCCATCTATGTAAATATCCTGAACCTGATCCACTATATGCATGACAAGTACTACTATGAGAGCGCTCTGATGGCACTCATCGATTCCGACGCAAGACGTACATTTGCAACCGGTATCGCAGGCTTCTCTCATGTTATCGACTCTCTGTCCGCTATCAAGTATGCCAAGGTTAAGGTTATCCGTGATCCGGAGACCGGTCTGGCAGTTGATTTCGAGACCGAAGGCGAGTTCCCGAAGTATGGTAATGATGATGACCGTGCTGATGAGATCGGCGTATGGCTTCTGAAGGAGTTCATCACAGACGTTAAGAAGAACCACACATATCGTGGTGCTGAGCCGACAACCTCTATCCTGACCATCACATCCAACGTTGTATACGGTAAGTTCACCGGTAACCTTCCGGATGGCCGTCGTGCATGGACTCCGTTCGCACCTGGTGCAAACCCGAGCTACGGCGCAGAGACCAGCGGACTGCTTGCATCCTTGAACTCCGTATCCAAGATTCCGTACAAGTGGTCTTTGGATGGTATCTCCAATACCCAGTCCATGAACCCGAGCGCTCTTGGTCATACAGATGAGGAGAAGGTAACCAACCTTGTTGGTGCTATGGATGGCTACTTTGATCGTGGTGCTCATCACCTGAACGTAAATGTATTCGGCCGTGAGAAGCTGGAAGATGCTATGGCGCATCCGGAGAAGCCGGAGTACGCTAACTTCACGATCCGTGTATCGGGTTATGCAGTTAAGTTCATCTCCCTGACACCGGAGCAGCAGAGAGACGTAATCTCCAGAACCTTCCATGACAAACTGTAGGCGTGTAAAATGAGCCATGCGCAGTCCTTCGCAGTATGCCCGTGCAAGCTTGCTAAAGGGCAATACTGCGAAGGACTGCATACGGCGAAGCCGCGACCACGAGCAACGACAGTTGCGAGTGGTTGGCATGGCTTGGACTCCGCGCGAAGCGTGGGAAGAACAGTATGAAAAAGATTATCCCGCCATCGGTAGAAATACCGGTGGCGGGTGTCTTTATGTTATAAACTCAAATGAAGTTCATAATCGGTTTCACATATATTTGTTAGTGATCTTTTGATCTTATCACTATATAATCCGAGATAAAATTTGGTCAGGGAAAACTTTGAAATGGATATGGAAAATAGAGAGAAATACGCAATTACTGTATGTGATGATAATGATTTGATGTGTGAGATGATTGTTGATCTGCTATACCGGTATAGTAAGGAACGAGGAATCGCTTTTGATGTGAATTACTGTCACTCCGGGAAAGAACTCATGTCTTCGTTTATTGGTTCGGACATCTTCCTGCTGGATGTGGAAATGCCGGGAGAAGATGGGTTTGATCTTGCGAATAGTATTCGGAGCGCTAATGAGGAGGCGGTGATTGTTTTCCTTACGATCAATAGAGACAGGATAAAAGAGGCATTTAAGTGTAGAGCTTTAAGATATGTCACGAAACCGGTTCAACGCGAGGAATTATGGGAGGCTTTGGACGCAGCATATGCCATTTGCAATAATAAGAAGAGAGTGGTTCTTTCAATAAGAGGAACTGATGTGGAATTATATGAGAATCAAATATCTTATATCGAAGGATGCGGTGATTTTGTAAGAATTCATTACAAAAATCAAATTCTGGAGTCCTATAAAACGCTGGATGACCTGGAACGGGAGCTTTCTGATGATGTATTTGTTCGTTGTCATAAGAGTTATCTGATAAACCTTGGATGTGTTTTGAAAATCAGCGGACGAGGAGTAGTTCTTTTAAAAACGGAGAATGAAGCAGAAAAAAAAGAGATACCTGTAGCGAGAAGACGTAAACGACAGATGGAAGAAAAATATATGAAATATGATTTGAAAAGGGGATAGGTTTGGAAGCGTTGCTGTCTTGTTTGCATATTGTACTTACTATATTCGAATACATGATGATATATTCATGCTTTTTGCAGTTTGACTTCAGGCATA
>CAMPAX010000180.1 GCA_946633495.1 uncultured Lachnospiraceae bacterium
TTCGGCCTATAACCTTTAAGATTTTACGCTATTCAAGGATATTTAGAAAGCAACCTCTTATCTTTTCAATGATCGATATATATCATTATATCGAACGTACGTTCTGGTGTCAACCATGAATTGTAAAATAGCCAACACATTTAGACAGAAGGGAGAACACTATGAAAAGTGACAACATGAAATGCGGTCTGCAGCAGGCTCCGGCCCGTTCACTTCTGAACGCACTGGGGTATACCAAAGAAGAGATAAAGAAACCCATGGTGGGCATCGTATGCTCCTACAACGAGATCGTCCCCGGTCATATGAACCTGGATAAGATCGCCGAGGCAGTTAAACTGGGCGTTGCCGAAGCAGGCGGAACACCGGTGATGTTCCCGGCCATCGCAGTCTGCGACGGTATCGCCATGGGACATATCGGAATGAAGTACAGCCTGGTGACCCGTGACCTCATTGCGGATTCCACCGAGGCTATGGCCATCGCTCATCAGTTTGATGCACTGGTCATGATCCCCAACTGCGACAAGAACGTACCGGGACTCCTCATGGCAGCAGCCCGCGTAAATGTTCCCACCGTATTTGTATCCGGCGGCCCCATGCTGGCGGGTCATGTAGGAGGAAGAAAGAGAAGCCTTTCATCCATGTTTGAGGCAGTGGGAGAGTATACCGCCGGCAAGATCAGTGAGCAGGATGTGGTTGATTTCGAAGAGAATGTCTGCCCCACCTGCGGTTCCTGTTCCGGTATGTATACCGCAAACTCCATGAACTGTCTGACCGAGGTTCTCGGCATGGGTCTTCCCGGAAATGGAACCATCCCTGCGGTTTACTCTGAGCGCCTTCGTCTTGCAAAGAAAGCCGGATATGCGGTTATGGATATGCTGGCAAAGAATATCCGTCCGAGAGATATCATCACCAGGGAGGCGATCCTCAACGCGCTGACCGTGGATATGGCACTGGGATGCTCCACCAACTCCATGCTGCATCTTCCGGCCATCGCCCATGAGATTGGTTTCGACTTCGATATTTCCTTCGCAAATCCCATCAGCGAGAAGACACCGAACCTCTGCCATCTGGCACCGGCAGGTCCCACCTACATGGAAGACCTGAACGAAGCCGGCGGAGTCTATGCGGTGGTTAAGGAGCTGTGTGATCTGGGACTCATCAATGAGGACTGCATGACCGTCACCGGTAAGACCATCGGTGAGGCAGTGAAGAATTCCGTGAACCGGAATCCCGAGGTGATCCGCCCGACCGACAATCCGTATTCCCGGACCGGCGGTCTGGCAGTACTTAAGGGCAACCTTGCACCGGACGGTTCTGTAGTGAAGCGTTCCGCAGTGGTTCCGGAAATGTTGAAGCATGAAGGCCCGGCACGTGTATTTGATTCCGAAGAGGATGCCATCGCAGCGATCCTGGGTGGAAAGATCAAAGAAGGAGATGTGGTTGTCATCCGTTACGAAGGTCCGAAGGGCGGTCCGGGTATGCGCGAGATGCTGAATCCTACCTCTGCCATCGCAGGTATGGGACTTGGATCTACCGTGGCACTGATCACCGACGGACGTTTCTCCGGTGCAAGCCGCGGCGCATCCATCGGACATGTCTCTCCGGAGGCGGCTGTGGGCGGTCCTATCGCACTGGTAGAAGAAGGAGATCTGATCGAGATCGATATCAACAATTACTCCATTACTCTTAAGGTGAGTGATGAAGAACTGGCAAAGCGGAAAGCTGCATGGACTCCGCGGGAACCGAAGGTGACCACCGGTTATCTTGCGCGGTACGCTTCCATGGTTACCAGCGGTAACCGCGGCGCGATCCTGGAGATCCCGAAGAACTGACGAAGGACCGGGACAGGCCCCGGATTCCGGAACATGGAGGTCAGCTTTCGGGAGAAGGCGCTCCTCTTACCGGCTCCAAAAAAGGTCGAAAACATAAATCTCTATCTTGATACATACAAAGTTTAGTGCTATATTATAAACATTTCAAATGCAACAGCATGTTTTTTGCTGCCAGGAGGATATCATATGAAACAACTAACAGGTTCAGAAATCGTTATCGAATGTCTGAAAGAACAGGGCGTAGATACGGTATTCGGATACCCGGGAGGAACCATCCTAAATATCTACGATGAGCTCTACAAGCATTCTTCAGAGATCCGTCATATCCTGACCAGCCATGAGCAGGGTGCCGCCCATGCGGCGGACGGATATGCCAGAGCTACCGGCAAGGTAGGCGTTTGTATGGCTACCAGTGGTCCGGGTGCCACAAACCTGGTTACAGGAATCGCAACGGCATACATGGATTCCGTACCGCTTGTAGCGATCACTGCAAATGTCGGTGTAGCCATGCTGGGTAAGGACAGTTTTCAGGAGATCGATATCGCCGGTGTGGTTATGCCCATCACAAAGCACAGCTTTATCGTAAAGGATGTGCATCAGCTGGCAGATACGATCCGCAGGGCATTCAGCATCGCCAGGAGCGGACGCCCCGGTCCGGTACTTGTGGATATCACAAAGGATGTGACTGCGGCAAAGGCGGATTACACCCCGAAGAAGCCGGCGGCTGTGAAGAGGGTGACGGCAACGATCCGGGATGAGGATATCCAGACGGCAGTTTCCATGATCAAAGCTTCCAAACGCCCCTTTATTCTCGTGGGCGGCGGAGCAACCATTTCCGGGGCTTCCGCAGAGCTTGCGGAGTTTGCCGATAAGATCGACGCTCCGGTATGTGATACTCTGATGGGAAAGGGTGCTTTCGACGGAACAAGCACACGTTATACCGGAATGATCGGAATGCACGGTACAAAGGCTTCGAACTTTGGCGTGAATAAAGCAGATCTTCTGATCGTGATCGGCGCGCGTTTCTCGGACCGTGTTATCGGAAATCCCGCGAAATTCGCAAATGGTGCAAAGATCCTGCACATCGATATCGATGCGGCTGAGATCAATAAGAATATCTGTGTGGATGCCAGCGTCATCGGAGATGCAAAGGAGATCCTGAAGAAGATCAATGCACAGCTGACAGTATCCAAAAAGGCTGCATGGATGAAAGAGATCCGCGCTTTGGTGAAGGATTACCCCATGACCTATGATATGAAGCATCTCACAGGTCCGGCCATAATCAGCAAGATCTATGAGGTCACCAAGGGTAAGGCCATCATCACAACGGATGTAGGCCAGCATCAGATGTGGGCGGCACAGTATTACAAATATGCAAAGCCGAGACAGTTCCTGTCCTCCGGAGGACTTGGAACCATGGGCTATGGTCTGGGTGCAGCCATCGGTGCAAAGACCGGCCAGCCGTCCAGGACGGTTATTAATATCGCCGGAGACGGATGCTTCCGTATGAATCTCCAGGAGCTGGCTACCGCATCCCGCGAGAACATCCATGTGATCGAGATCATCATCAACAATCATGTTCTGGGTATGGTGCGTCAGTGGCAGACCCTGTTCTACGGAAAGCGTTATTCCAATACCATGCTGAACGATAAAGTCAACTTCCAGAAGGTTTCGGAAGGACTTGGAGCGACGGCTTACACGGTTCGGACTGTGAAGGAGTTCGATCAGGCGCTGGCGGCAGCACTGAAGGGCAAGGGTCCGCAGGTCATTGACTGTCAGATCGGTATGGATGACAAGGTATGGCCCATGGTAGCACCGGGTGCAGCCATTGAGACCTGCTTCGCATCCGAAGAAGAACTCGGGAAGTAGATCATAATTCATTATCAGGAATCATATTAGAATTTTATTATGGAGGATATATAAAATGGCACGTGTTTACAATTTTTCAGCAGGACCGTCGGTTCTTCCGGAGGTAGTTCTGAAGCAGGCAGCAGAAGAAATGATGGACTACAAGGGCAGCGGAATGAGCGTCATGGAAATGAGCCATCGTTCCAAAGTTTATGACAACATCATCAAGGAAGCAGAGAAGGATCTTCGTGACCTCCTTGACATTCCGGATAACTACAAGGTTCTTTTCCTGCAGGGCGGCGCTTCCCAGCAGTTCGCAGCAGTACCCATGAACCTGATGAAGAACGGCGTGGCTGATTACATCATCACCGGTCAGTGGGCGAAGAAGGCTTATCAGGAAGCAAAGAAGTACGGCAAGGCAAATGCAGTCGCTTCTTCCGAGGATAAGACATTCTCCTACATTCCGGATTGCTCGGATCTTCCGATCTCCGAGGATGCAGACTATGTATACATCTGCCATAACAATACCATTTACGGAACCGCTTTCCACAAGCTTCCCAACACCAAGGGCAAGATCCTGGTAGCAGATATGTCTTCCGACATTCTGTCCCAGCCGGTCAATGTATCCGATTACGGCCTGATCTACTTCGGCGTACAGAAGAACGTAGGTCCCGCAGGTGTGGTTGTTGTGATCATCCGTGAGGATCTGATCCGTGACGACCTTCCGGAATTTGTTCCCACCATGCTGAAGTATAAGACTCAGGCAGATGCAGAGTCCCTGTACAACACACCTCCGTGCTACGGTATCTATATCTGCGGCCTGGTATTCAAGTGGGTTAAGGATATGGGCGGCCTGAAAGCCATGAAAGAGCACAACGAGAAGAAGGCAAAGATCCTTTACGATTTCCTGGATCAGAGCAAGATGTTCAAGGGAACCGTTGTAAAGGAAGATCGTTCTCTTATGAACGTTCCGTTTGTAACCGGAAATGATGAGCTGGATGCCAAGTTCGTAAAGGAAGCAACCGCAGCAGGTTTTGTAAATCTGAAAGGCCACAGATCCGTAGGCGGTATGCGTGCATCCATATACAATGCAATGCCCATCGAAGGCGTAGAGAAGC
>CAMPAX010000181.1 GCA_946633495.1 uncultured Lachnospiraceae bacterium
AGTAAGATTCCACAGATCTGTTCTTCATTATACCACAGCTAAGAAACAAGCGCCACGCATTACACCCGGTTTTCAATCTTCTCTCAGAAAAGTGCGTGTTACTTTTACTTCTTTTTTGGATCCTCGAATAGTTCCATCAGATCGGAAGAGCGGTCCATTGTAACGAACTTCAACAGGATCCTGTTATAAGTTTCGGAAAAGGTCTTCATCATCCGTTTGTTATAATACCCGGAATGAAAGATCCGGAGTGCGAGTATCTCCTTCCCTTCAACCACCTCGGCTAATCCATCAGCTACAAAGTCTTTCTGCGTGGACAGAGCAAAATTAACCGCGGCATTACCGAAGGGAAGCTTTTCGTACCCTCCGTCACCAATGAGCCACTCGGGCAGATACTGGAAACCGAATATCGGACCCATTCCGTATTCCTGCGCTATGGGACCGAACGGGAAGAAATTCTGCCTCATCAGATCATAGTATTGTTCAGACAGATGATCCAGAAATGTACCGACATCCGGATACTTCACCCGGGCCACTAACGGAATGGTATTTACATATAGTCCGATGGAATTATAGTTCTTAAACAGGTCCCGCCCGTTTTCGATATAGGCAAAAGCCACATCATCGCTTCCGATCATTTCCGCCAGAGTGAGGGCCATGACAGCTGTAAATATAACGTTTCTGCTCGTCCCGCTCCGATCCGTAAAGTCATCCAGCAGCTTCCGGTCTGCTTCCAGATCTCTGTACAAATACCCAACCTTTCCCTGTTTTCCGGGATTTTTCAGAAATGCCGTGTCAGGTAAACTCTGGTATATCTTCCGCATTTTTCTTTCCGTCTCCTGAAACTCCTGACTGTCAAACATCTGCTGATTGAAGGCAGACAGCTTTAAATACGTGTCATCCACATAATCTATGGTCCCGCCGTCCAGAACGTGCAGCAGGGAGTCCCGGAATACATTTTCGGAGACAAAATCGAAAATAATATGATGAAACAAAGACACCAGATAGCACTTTCCGAACAGTCTTACGATCATATGTCTGGTCAGATATTTCTTCATATCGAAGGTTGCCGTAAGCCTGGATACCACGCTTGCCAGATTATAGGACCCGGTAAGGATCTCCGGCTCTCCCCCCTGAACCAGATAATCCACGCCTTCTTTCGACCCTATACGTGTAGTAAGGATGGGATAAGCTTTATATATTTGCTCTATGGCGCTCCGTATCTCCTCATTAGTCCTTTTCCCCGGTATGGTTATCAAAGACGGGATCAGATAGGAATCATATTTCTCATTCCGAACGATATCATTGTAAATATACTGCTGTGTATTGCTTAAGGGACATCCGCTCTCCACTGTGTAAACATCCGCGTCAAAGCTTCTCTTATGGGCGCTGTCCGCGATGGCAGCCGGAGTCCGAAGTCCCAGAATATCCCCTACCGAAACTCCTGTATCTCCCAGGATGGAGATCAGTTTTACTGCAGTCAGAGAATCTCCGCCGAGACGGATGAAGTCATCATTTACACCCAGTCCCTCCTGCTCAAATACCTGTTCAAATCCCTGTACGATCCTGGTTTCCAGTTTCGTTTTGGGAGCCGCATATTCAGCCTTATTCGCACCAGGGTCAACCTCCGGAAGTGCTCTCCTGTCCACTTTTCCGTTCACATTTAACGGAATACTGTCCATTTTGATCACGAAGGAAGGAACCATGTAAGCCGGTCCCCTGCCGGAAAGATACTCCGGGATCACCTTTTCCAGGGTTTCCTGATCGAGATCATCCGACACAACATAAGCCACCAGTTCCTTATTCTGACCCGAGGTCTGCTTTACCTGCACGGTCACATCCTTGATGTGATCCATCTTACGGATCATGGCTTCCACTTCCATAAGTTCGATCCGGTTCCCCCGGATCTTCACCTGGCCATCCCGTCTTCCCACAATGTCATACGTTCCGTCCGGAAGCATCCTGGCCACATCTCCCGTGGCATACATCCTGTAATAGTCTTCTTCTTGTTCGAAGGGATTCGGCAGGAATGCCCTGGCCGTCTCCTCTTCCCGGTTCAGATACCCGTCGGCAAGCTGCGGACCGGACAGGAAAAGCTCTCCCACCGCACCGATGGGGACACGTCTTTTTTCACTGTCCAGTACATACGCTCTGACATGGTCCAGTACAGGACCCACGCTGCAAGGATCGATCTTCTTTCGGAAATCCATTGCGGTTGCGGAAACGCAGGCTTCGGTGGGACCGTAGGAATCCACCAGGCGGTACTCCCCGACTTCCGATACCTCCCCCAGCTTTTCTCCGCCGGTCATGAGAACCCGAAGAGACGTCTCCCGGATATTACTGATAAACTGCTTTGCGATGGCCGTTGTGATCTCAGAGTAGGTGATCCCGTGCCGGATCATATATTCGTTCAGCTCGTAGATATTCAGTCGGACATCATAGGGGATAACGGAAAGACATGCTCCGGAATAGAAGCAGGAGAACATATCCTCCATGGATACATCAAAACCGATCGCCGCATAGGCACCACATTTATCCTCCGGCCGAAGCTCCATGAGCCTGGCATAGTTGGGCGCAAAGCAGCTGATGGACTTTCTGGTTACCTTAACCCCCTTTGGAACTCCGGTACTTCCGCTGGTATAAAGGATTGCCACAAGCTTTCCGTATTCTACCGGCAAATGCTCCAGTGTACCGATCTTTTCTTTCAGAATATCGGAAATATTGAGCATCTTAAGGCCGGGAATCTCCAGCCCCTTCGCCCGTTCTTCGGTGTCATCGCTCACGATCAGAACCCGGGAGTCCGTATCCCGCAGCATGAAACCGATCCTCTCGTCCGGAAGCCGGTCATCCAGCGGAACATATGCGCATCCAAGAGAAACAATGCCTAAAACCGAGAGCAGATAAAGCTCGGAACGGGGAACCAAAAAGCCCACCCTGTCCTCCGGTTCTACTCCGAGGCTGCTCAGCTTCTCCCGGATCGAATTTGCGATAAAAGCGCTCTTTGCAAATGTGTAGGAGGTCTCTTTATATTCCACAAGCCGGCGGTGAGGATATTGGGACAGATTATCATTAAACACATCCAGAATATCCCGAATCTCTTCTCTTGTTTCCGTCCGATTCAGGGCATTCATCCGGATAAGGTCATTTTCAGAGACATAGTTAATGTCTGCTGTCTTTTCCGCTGTCATCATTCCTGAGAGGATTGCCTGATAGGCTTCGACAAAACGTTCTATGAAGTCCTCGGAATAAAGGGATGTGTACTGCACTCGTACCAGAAGTCCTCCATTTCCTTCATTCCGGATATCAAAGGAAAGATCACCTGAGGGAGTATGCTTCATTTCCTCAATGTCATAAAGTGTCCCTCCCCGCCTGTCTGCCTCCATATAAATGTCATGGTCATACTGGAACTGGATATCCGCGTTAAGATCATACTCCTTCGCCAGGATCCGGTAGGGGTACATATCATACTTCATCACGGAATTGATCAGCTGATGGGCGTACTGCAGGTAGGAATCCACATCCCTGTTTTTGCAGTCAAAAAGAACAGGCACTGTTTTTACAAACATTCCCACTGCCCCGCTTAGATCGATCTGTCCTCTTCCGTCCTCGATCAGATGGAAAAGCACCTTCTCTGAACCGCTGAAGCCGGACAAGGTATAGGCAAAAACGCCGGCAAAAAACTGATTGTGGGTTATGGCATGCTGTTTCAGGAATGCCCCCAGCTTCTCCACATCCACGTCCAGTTTTTTCGTATAATCTCCAAAGGTTTCAACCCCATTCAGTGAGGGGATCAGGCCATGGACTTCGTCCCTGTCCGAAAGCATCCCATCAAAGAAGGCACGGGCTTTTGTTCCTTTTTCGGATATAACAAGCTGTTCATAGGCAGCAGCCTGAAGGATTCCCTTATCTACCGGCAAGGAAGCTTCTCCTCCCAGAATGGAGAGAAATCCCCTCATCAAAACTGCGGCGGAAGTTCCGTCAAAGATCAGATGATGGAAATCCATGCAGAGAACCGTGCTGTCCCCCTCCTCCAGAATGAGGAACCTGGAAAGGTTCCGGCCAAGATTAAACGGCCGCACGAAAGATGCCATATCCTCCGGCTGCCCCTTTACGATCTCCGGTTCACCGTCGAACGAAAGGGATATCGTTCCTTCTTCATTTCGTACATGCGCTTTTAATATCGGGAAGACAGAAAGAAGCTTCTTTATCGCTTCCTCGATCTTCTCCGGATCCGTCTTCCCGCCATCACGGAAACGAATCCGGAAGGGGTTATTGTATGCGGTTTCCATGTCATGTGCGCACTCATCAAGGAACACATTTAACTGCGACTCGGTCATCGGACACGGAGTGTCAAAAGAGAAGTTTCCCTCCTCCGGCTCCGAATACACATGGGGATTTGCCTTAATATAATCCGCGATCTCCTTCGGTGTGGAAAGTCCCATCAGTTCATTTGCGGAAAAATGGACTTGAAGCTTTTCCTTCATTGCGATCTGCAGCTTCATCGCGGACAGGGAATTTCCACCCAGGAAGATAAAATCGTCATCCTGACGGACCACATTCTGTTTAAGAACCTCTTTAAATGCAAGGATCACCTGGCGAAGTACTTCGTCATCGACAGGAACATCCTCCTTGCGCCCTGCTTTTGATCTGAGTTTCGCACGGTCGATCTTTCCGTTTATGTTAAGAGGGATCTTGTCCAGTCTTATTATCATGGAGGGAACCATATAATAAGGCAGTTCTTTCTTTAATTCCTGCATCACTGAAAGCGTCAGCTGCTCATAG
>CAMPAX010000182.1 GCA_946633495.1 uncultured Lachnospiraceae bacterium
GCATGACTGTGTGTCATGCCTCATTCATCACTCCCGCATGACTGTGTGTTCTCATACCTCACTTTTCGCACCGGTATGACTGTACATTGTCATCCTGAGTTCTTTGAACGACGGATCTTAGTCCCATCCGGTAACAAAGATCATCGCTGAAATCAGTCCCGTCCGGTAACAAAGATCATCGCCGAAATCCCGTCCCCGGCCAGCCTCTCCTGCAGCTCGGTGATCCAGGGATCTGCCTCCCCGGCAGGACTTTCACCCGTTTCCTCTCCCTTCGGCAGGATTCCGAACACCGTGGGCCCGCTGCCGGTCATTATGGTTGACATGATCCCGAGTTCCCGCAAATGTTCCTCGATCCGGCGGATCTTTGGATGCCGGGCCACCGTCACGGGCTCCAGCACATTTCCAAGGCGGGCCGTTACTCCTGTAAGACTGCCCTCCTTCAGAGCTGACACCATGCCATCAATGTCCGGATGCTCCACCTCTGCCGGATCCTGGCTGTCATAGGCAGTATACACATCCTTCGTGGATACCCCGAAGGAAGGTTTGATGATCACGAATTCGCATTCCGGAAGATCCGGAAGCCGGGTCAGTTTCTCACCGATCCCCTCTGCCAGCGCGGTGCCCCCCATAAGACAGTAGGGCACATCCGCTCCCAGACGGACTCCCAGCTCCGCCAGCTCCTCCGGCGTGCTTCCGGTTTCAAAGAGCTCAGCCACCCCGCGGAGCGCTGCCGCACAGTCCGTACTTCCGCCGGCCATGCCCGCTGCCATGGGGATATGTTTCTCTAAAGTAATGGTAACTCCCGCTGCTATCCCGTACTTTTCGATCACCGCCTTAGCCCCCCGAACGATCAGATTTCGGTCATCCAGAGGCATATCCGAGATATCCGGTATCGTACAGTCCTCCGCAAGACACAGCCGGACTCCCGGCGCCTCCGTCTCCTCAAAGGTCAGCACATCATAGAGCCCGATCTGCTGCATCACCATCCGTACCAGATGGTACCCATCCTCCCGGCGTCCGATGATATCCAGCCCCAGATTCACCTTTGCGTATGCTTTTTTCTCTGTTTTTCTCCCCATGATCCTTCTCCCGAAGATTATGTACTTTGTATACAGTATGCCTGTATTCTTGTATCCATCATACGGGATTTATCCCGAAAAATCAAGAAGAACCGCCGGTGGCACATATCTCCGGCGGTTCTTAAATCAGGATCCTTTCCCAGTTTCAAACAACAAGATCAGATACATTTCACAGACATTCCTCATGCCTTCTTCTGGATCAATACATCATCTTCACTTCCACCTTGATGGACAGGTCCACATGCTCGCGGAAAATGTCTGCCGCCGCTTTGGTTCCGACACCATTTCCGTAATGCGTGGGGATGGCCACCTTCGGACGGATTTGATTCACCAGCCGTGCCGCCTCCCGGGCATCCATGGTATAGGTTCCCCCAACAGGTACCATAGCCACATCACAGATAACATTCAGCGCTTCCGCCGTCTCATCCGTATCCCCTGCGATATAGATCCGCTGACCGGCGATGATCACCACATATCCCACCCAGCCTGCTTCCTTCGGGTGAAATGCCCGTCCGATGTTATACGCCGGAACGGTCTCCAGCCGGAGTCCGTTAAAGGTATATTCCTCACCGGGACGAACCGTTTGGATCTTTGCCACCATTCGCTCCACTTCCTTTGCCTTCTCCTCCATGGTTTCCGGAACCACAAGGATAGAAGAAGGCGAAGCCACCTTGGCTATATCCCTCGGTGAGAAATGATCATAATGATCATGTGTGATCAGAATAAAATCCGCATTCTGAGGTTCCCGCCGCATCTGGAAGGGATCGATATAGATCCTGCGGTCTCCTTCCATGATCTTGATACTGTTCTGCGTAAAAAGCTCAATATCCTTCGTCATATCGCACCCCCATATTCAAATCATAAACACCCGATATCATACTGTTCCGGTCCCCATTCAACCGGACGAAACCCTCTCATTTTTTATCATACTTCATGACCCCCGGAATATCAACATAAACCCTTACAATTCCCTCGCAAGGTCCACACTTTCCACAATACTTATCACATAATTAAAGACCATAAATCCGCCGACCTGCCGCCTGTTCTTCTTCCAGCTTCTGCAAAGCTTTCTCCGTAACGCGCTCCCCGGCCCGGATGATCGGAACTCCCGGAGGATATACATAAATGTCTCTTTGCACGAAATCTCCAACCTTCGGAAGATTCTCCCGGTCTCGGCCCTCTCCGCCGGATAAAACTTCGCTATGCAGGTCCATATCAGGCAGAGCCGACGAAGTCTCTGAGATTTCCGAAAGCTCCCTTTCGGTTCCGGATTCCGCCGCTTTTTCCTCCCCCGTCTTCGCTTCCATTTCCAGTCGCAGCTTTCGGATCTTTTTATCCATTTTCTTTATCTCTGCCCGCTTTTGCCGGAGCATTTCCCTATCCAGTCGTAGAAGCGCTCCCTTCAGCCGCTGCAGATCCTCCTCTTCGTCGCAGACCGTGGAGATAAAGATCAGTTCCCTGCCGCCTGCAAGCTCCGCCACGACGCCTTCCTCTCTCTCCAGCCACGCCGCCAGCCGAGTTCCTGACTCGAACTCTGAAAAAACCGCATGATATTTCGGATAAAGTTCCCTCCGGAAGATCCTGCTGCCCCCTTTCTGTTTCTCCATGGCGGATTCCAGCTCCACGATCTTTGCCTGCCATTCCGAAAGGAAGTCCGGCGAAATGACAAACATCAGCCGGGTAGGATCCTGTTCCTCTGCAAATGTCCTGATCCTCAGCACCCCAAGCATGTCACTTAGTTCATTTCGAAAATCCCTCATCCTTTGGATATATGCATTCATTCTGTCCCGGTTCTCGTCTGCCCAGGCGATCGCTTCCTCCGCCGACATCATCAAAATGTAGGAAGGAGAACTGCTCTGATAGACCGAAAGCCAATATGCCACCGAGATCTCCGATTCTGTTTTTACCTTTCCCCTGCTGTCGATCCAGCCCACAAAATAATCCTCATTCGGATCCATCGGAAGCCCATGTTCTCCTCCGACATAAAGCACTGCGGTCTGCGTCAGAGCCGGAAGCGTCTTATGAAGGCTTGCAACCACATATTCCGCACCGCAGTTTATGCCGCTGTACCCGGACAGCCCCTCCGAAAAAGGCAAATGCGCCCCGTGGGCCTCGTCCACGATAAGCGGGATCCCGTATACCTCCAGTGCGGCATGCAGTTCACCAAGCTTTGACAGGCTTCCGCTGTAGGTGGGTGAGGTGATGATGCAACCCGCGATCCGTTCCGGATCCTCCACCTCTTCCGAAAGAACACGCAGAAGTTCCATAGCGCTTACCGGACCGTAAAACGGGTCCTCCTCCGTCTGAAGCGCCACCGTCTCGGCGCCCGCAAGCGTAAGCCCATGCTTTACGGATATATGACAGTGACTTCCTACCAGAAAGACCGGCCGCAGAC
Source organism: uncultured Lachnospiraceae bacterium (assembly GCA_946633495.1). Taxonomy (GTDB): domain Bacteria; phylum Bacillota; class Clostridia; order Lachnospirales; family Lachnospiraceae; genus Eubacterium_Q. The sequence continues at coordinate 3,475 of CAMPAX010000182.1, forward strand.
CGTCAGCATGGCGTCTTTTCCATATTTCCGTCGCAGCCATGACCGCCGCCATGATCCCCGCAGTGGAACCTCCTACCAGATAATGGCAGTATGCCGCTCCCACTGCATCCGCTGCCGCAGCCTCCGAATATAGGATCGCGCCCTGCGCGTGGTGCAGATCATCTGTCCCCGGAACTTCCGTAAGATCCATGGGAAAGATCCGGTCCCACATTCCACCCAGCACCGGTTTCCTTTTGTGCCCCGGCATGTGCCATGGAGAAAGGGAACGCGCCGTATATGCGTCCAGCATTTCTTTGATGTATCTTCTCATTTTCCGTTGCCTTTTCCAATCTTGTTATATATAATGATGCTGGGGTCAAAGGGTATTTTGCCCCTGGCTGATGATCCGCAGCACCGTCCGTTTCCTGCACGTATTTGACGGCTTTCAGCTCTGTCTCACGTACAGAATCCCCATTTCATCATTATATCACAAGATTCCGCCGGTAGTAAAAATTTGCAACGTCCGAATACACCCCGGATCCGAACAAAATGCTGCCACACGGAAAAAAGGAACAACAGGAGGTCCCCTGACATGGCGAAAGCAACCCGTAAAAAAACCCGCAACGATCACAAGAATACCATGATACTCTGTATCGTATGTGCGCTCATCTTCCTGATCATCGGAGGAATCTGGACCGCAGTTCACTGGGATTACATGATTCTCGGCAAAACCAAACAGTTGAACAACGAGATCATGATGGGACACGAGCCGGAAAAAGGCGACTACGTAACGTTGAATGTCATGCTTGTTCTCGGCAACTATGCGGAAACCAAGCACCGGATCAACGGCTTCATCCCCATCGGTACCGACCAGCATTACGCCGTGGTACTATTTGACGAAGATAATATGTATGTCATGTCCGTAACCCTGAAGAATAAGAAGGACATCGAACGTCTGGAAAGTCTGGTAAATGCTTCCTGGAACCTGCTGACCGGCGAATCCGATCAATGGCCGGGAGAAAGCGTCGAACTGACCGGCAAGATCACCACCATGGATTCCCAGATCAAAGGATATTATAATCAGCAGTTATCCCAGGCAGGAGTCACTACGGAGTATTTCACGAAAATATATGATCTGACATTGGATGCAACGGAGAGCCGTCTCTCCAAATTCCTGTATCTCGGATTCTTCCTGTTACTTGCGGTAGCATGTTTCCTCGGAGCCCTGGGCAGCCGCAAGCAGATGAAGAAGCTGGAAGACATCCAGGCCATCGCTCGTGAAAATGCATCCGATCCGTC
>CAMPAX010000183.1 GCA_946633495.1 uncultured Lachnospiraceae bacterium
CCTATATGATCGCTAAACGAGGCGTGGAAATGCAGGCGGTTTATTTCAATGCCCCGCCATATACGTCGGAGCGGGCGCTGGAAAAGGTGGAGGATCTTGGACGGATCGTGTCTCACTATGCAGGCCCCATCAAGCTGCATGTGGTGAACTTCACAGAGCTTCAGCTGGCGATCTATGATAATTGTCCCCACGATGAGCTGACCATTATCATGAAACGGTTCATGTTCCGTGTGGCTGAGGAGCTGGCGAAGCGGGAGGAGGCAGAATGTATCGTGACCGGGGAATCCATCGGTCAGGTATCTTCTCAGACCTTGTTCTCCCTCGGAGTGATCGATCGGGCAGTGGAGTGCCCTGTGTACCGTCCCTGCATCGGGCTTGATAAGCAGGAGATCGTGGATATCGCCGAGAAGATCGGTACCTACGAAACCTCCATTCAGCCGTACGAGGACTGCTGTACCATATTTGTGGCAAAGCATCCGGTGACAAAACCGACTCTGGAACAGATCGAGGCATCGGAGAAGAAACTGGAAGGAATCATCGAGCCGATCTACGAGAAGGCCATCGATACCTCCGAGATCGTATGGCTGCGATAAATACATTTAATAAAAGGGAGTACATATGCATACAGAATATTTGATGGGAAATGAAGCCATCGCTCTGGGTGCTCTGGCAGCCGGTGTGAATGTGGTGGCAGGTTACCCGGGAACCCCCTCCACCGAGGTTTTGGAAACTATCGCAAAAAGACGGGGAAACACTACCTATGTGGAGTGGTCCGTAAATGAAAAAGCAGCCATGGAGCTGGCAGCGGGTGCAGCATACAGCGGAGCCCGGGCGCTGGTGACGATGAAGCAGGTGGGCCTGAATGTGGCCTCGGACCCGCTGATGAGTCTGGAATATGTTGGCGTAAAAGGGGGAATGGTGGTCCTTGTGGCGGATGATCCCGGACCGATCTCATCCCAGACCGAACAGGACACGAGGCGGTTCGCAGCATTTGCGAAAGTGCCGTGTTTCGATCCGTCCTCGGCAAAGGAGGCGTACCGGATGATCCAGGACGCTTTTGAATTATCTGAAAAATACGGAACTCCGGTTTTCCTGCGTCCCACGACCCGGGTCTGCCACGGATATGCTTCTCTGGAGGTAAAGGATCCGGAGGAATATACGATTCATTCACCGGATGGTTTTGTGAAGGATTCGAAACGCTGGGTGATCTTCCCGAAGCTTTCTTTTGCAAATCATCAGAAGATCGTATTTCGGGATGAGAAGCTGTCTGAGGAACTATCGGACTATGCGGGAAATTTCATCCGGACATTTCCGAAAGACACGGATGAAGAGATTGCGGATGTGATGGAACGGGTCATGGGAGATCGGGAGCTGATCAATCCCGGGCTTCGGATCGGCATCGCGGCTTCCGGCATCAGTTATGCGTATGCGGTTGAGACGTTGGAACGTCTGGTCCTTCGTTATCCCGTGGACGTTCTTAAGATCGGAACGCCGTATCCTTTTCCGGATGCCCTGGCAAAGGAGTTTCTGAGGGATGTGGATATCGTCCTTTGTTTTGAAGAACTGGATCCTGTGGTCGAAGATGAACTGACGCGCCTGAGCGGACAGATTTCATCAAATGAACGGGCATCGATCTTTGGGAAACGTTCTCATACTACGGCCATTGCCGGGGAATACACCCGGGATATGATCGAGGAATGGATCCGCTTTTATCTCTGGCAGGAATTTGCGGCTGCCGAAGCACTGGAAATGGATGAATACCCGGATCGGCCGGATCCTATGGGGATCTTCTGGCCGGGTGCAGAGAAAGAAGATTTCCTGAAAGCGAAGTTAAGACATCCTGAAATAAAGGCCGGCGTGGATCAGTCAAACGGAAATGTCCCTGATTCTTCGGACAGTGTGGGGAAGGATCCGATTCCCGCACCGAAGCTTCCGGTTCGTCCTCCGGTGCTTTGCGCTGGTTGTCCTCACCGGGCATCCTTCTATGCGGTAAAGCAGGCGATGAAGGGAAAGAAGACCATCTTCTGTGGAGATATCGGGTGTTATACCCTCGGAAATGCCATGCCCCTCGACATGGTGGATACCTGTCTCTGTATGGGGGCCGGCGTCAACATCGCCCAGGGCGTAGGCCGGGTGGAACCGGATACGGTGTGCTTCGCATTTGTGGGTGATTCTACCTTTTTTGCATCCGCCATCACCGGTGTTGTCAATGCAGTATATAATCAGGCAAATATGACTCTGATCGTGCTGGATAATTCCACCACGGCCATGACCGGCCATCAGCCGCATCCCGGAACCGGTCGGACCATGATGGGTGAGATCGTGGCAAAGGTAAATATGGAGCAGGTGCTCCGGGGTATCGGCCTTTCCACCGTGGAGACTGTAAACCCTCTTTGCCACAGAGAAGCAGTGGAGACGGTGGCACGGGTGGCTGCGGAACCTGGCGTGAAAGCCATCATTTTCAAATATCCCTGTATCGCCATGGCAAGCGATCAGGCAAAACACCTTCGGGAGGTGGGACCGGTGAAGATCCTGCCGGAGAAATGCGTGCAATGTAAGCGCTGCATCCGGGAGCTGGGCTGTCCGGCGCTGGTACTGAAGGAAGGAAAGGCTGCAATCGATGAGACACTTTGCACCGGCTGCGGGCTGTGCAAACAGATCTGTCCCACGAAGGCCATCGTCGGCGGAGATGATCCGGTGCCGTGTGTGCTGAGTAAAACCGCTTCCCCGGCTGACAAACCACGTCTTGGAGATGATCCCCGGCGGGATGGAATATATCCGGAAGGAGGGAGTCGAAATGCGTAAGAATATCGTACTTACCGGTGTCGGCGGACAGGGGACCGTCCTGGCATCAAAGCTGATCGCAGCAGCGGTCATGAAGAAGGGGCTGCAGGTAATGAGTGCCGAAACCATCGGCATGGCCCAAAGAGGCGGCAGCGTATTCAGCCATTTACGGATCGGAGAAGGGCTGGAGTCCCCCATGATCGCAGGCAAAGAAGCGGATCTGATCCTGGGATTTGAGCCGGCAGAAACCGTTCGGATGCTGCCATATCTGAAGGAGGGCGGACAAGTAGTGACCGCAATGCGCGGTGTGATGCCTGTGACTGCGGCACTGGCCGGCGGAAATTACAAAGCTGAAGAGATGATTGAATATCTGAGAGGCAGAGTGAAGAAACTTCTGGTAGTGGATACGGACGCAGCTGTACAGGAGCTTGGAAATCCGAAGGTGGTAAATGTGGTGCTGCTGGGCGCGGCACTGGCATCGGGTGCCCTGGGACTCACGGAGGAAGAATTAAAGGATGCCATCCGTGACAGGCTTCCCGAAAAACTGCATTCGATCAATTTCCGGGCGCTTGAATATATGAAAAATATAGTGCACGCATAAAGAAAATCCGTTTATGTAAAGAAAGGAACAGGATCTATGAAAATCAACGAAACGCAGTTATCACAGGTGAACAGCCGTATCGACGCTTTATTAGCCTCCGGTAGTTTTTACGGAAAGAAACTGAAGGAAGTGGGGATCACCGGAGTTCATTCAGCAGAGGAATTTGAGGAGCTTCCCTTCTCTGAAAAGGCTGATCTTCGTGATGCCTATCCGTTGGGACTTATGACAGCGCCGGAAGAGGAGATTGTGCGAATCCATTCCTCTTCAGGAACCACAGGACTTCCGGTCATCATCCCCTATACCCAGAAGGATGTGGATGACTGGGCAATCCAGTTTGCACGGTGCTATGAGATGGCAGGCATTACGAAAAAGGACCGTATCCATATCACACCGGGTTACGGCCTCTGGACGGCAGGCATCGGATTCCAGCTGGGTTGTGAGAGACTGGGGGCCATGGCGATCCCCATGGGACCGGGAAATACGGAAAAGCAGCTCCAGATGATGATGGATATGAAGTCCACGGTCCTTTGTTCCACTTCTTCCTATGCACTTCTTTTGGCAGAGGAGATCGAGAAAAGAGGAATCCGGGATAAGATCTATTTGAGGAAAGGTGTCATCGGCTCCGAACGTTGGGGAGAGGCCATGCGGAAAAGGATCCACGATGAACTGGGGATTGAACTCTATGATATTTACGGGTTGACGGAGATCTACGGACCCGGCATCGGCATCAACTGTGATCAGGGAACTGCCATGCATTACTGGGATGACTATATTTATCTGGAGATCATTGATCCGGAGACCTTAAAACCCGTACCGGATGGGGAACCGGGCGAGATCGTTATCACAACTCTGGTGAAGGAAGGCGCTCCGCTGATCCGTTACCGCACCCACGATCTGTCCCGTATCATACCGGGAGAGTGCCCCTGCGGATGCAAGTTCCCGAGAATCGACGTGATCATGGGCAGAACCGACGACATGATGAAGATCAAGGGCGTAAATGTATTCCCGGGCCAGATCGAAGAGGTTCTTCGGAACTTCCCGGAAACCTCCAGCGAATATCAGATCCGCATTTCTCATCTGGACGGCAAGGATACTATGCGAATTTACGTGGAAACCAACGGAAGTGTGGATTTCCTCGATCTTTCCGAACGTATCGCTCAGGATGTGAAGAGCAAGATCGGTTTCACACCTCTCGTAAAGGTTGTGGAGCTGGGTGTCCTTCCTCGAAGTGAGAAGAAGACAAAACGTGTCATCGACGAGCGTTATGATTAAACGAAGTGCATAAGCACGTAGTATGGAATCACGAAGTGCATAAGCACGTAGTATGGAATCACGAAGTG
>CAMPAX010000184.1 GCA_946633495.1 uncultured Lachnospiraceae bacterium
TCTATGGTCTGGTTCCCATTCGGTTCGTTTATATCGGTGTGTATACATTTAACCATACATTTTCGGGTCACAGTTCCACCATGGGATCGGCGGTGTCTCTCGCTGCCACGAAAAGGGGCAGCCCCTCCGGGTCCGGAGAATATGGATTCCCCAGAAGCTCCTGCTTTACGGTCATCATTGCCAGCTCCGGGAGATTATTCTCTTTCGACAGATGCCCGAGGCGGATCTCTTTTATATGATCATTTAAAAGCTCACGGATGAGGGCTCCTCCGGCTTCGTTGCAGAGATGTCCGTAATCCCCCAGGATCCGTTGTTTTAAGGGATAAGGATAGGGCCCGGCTTCCAACATTCGGATATCATGATTTGCCTCGATCAGCATATAATCACAGTCCTGAAGTCCATGGATCACTTCCTCCGTTACATGACCGAGATCCGTGGCGATCCCCGCTTTCTTTCTCCCGTCGGAAAAACTGTAGCAGACCGGCTCCGGTGTGTCATGAAGTACCGGAATCGAACGGATCTCCAGATCTTTGAACTGAATCGTATCTCCTGCCCGAAACGGCCGGAACAGCTCCGGATCCACCTTTCCAAGGGATCTCATACGTAAAAGCGCATCCACGGTTCCTTTGGAAGCATAAACCGGGATATGGTATTTTCTGAGTAATACGCCCAATCCGCTTACATGATCGATATGATCATGGGTGATCACGATCGCATCGATATCGCTTCCTGAATAGTCCGCGGTATTCAGACATTCCTCTATTTTTTTCATACTGACGCCAACGTCACAGAGGATCGCCGTCTGATCCGTGCTGATCAGAGTGCTGTTTCCGCTGCTTCCGCTGACAAGATTCATGATCTTCATAGTTTTCCTTTTTCTTATATGAACCGGAAGCCATTTCATTTACGGGGCTTCAGGATCATGGAATCGATAAAAAGTGTTTCGAATTCCGAATCTCCGGCAAATCTGTGAGTGATCACGTCCTTCAGAAAAGCAGTATAACCGGACAAAGCCTTCGGGTCCATAACCATTCGTTCTGCTGCCAAAAGCGAGGTGTTCCCGGACACCTTCACCCGATCCAGAAGAAACTCCGGCAGAATGCCGAGGCTCCCGGCATCCCGAAGGGACATATGAAATCCAAAGCCTCCGGAGAGATATACGGTTCGAAGCTCCTTTACCGGGCAGCCGGCACGTTTCAGGAGCATGGAAAATGTGGCATATACGGCAGCGGAGGCCAGCTGGACATCGCGTAGGATCTTCGGAGTTATCTCCAGCCTGTCACTGACGCCGCCATACTTATCTTTAGATCTGCCATCCGTAAATTTCATGTCCTTTGAGTTTGGATCCATGGATTTGCTATCCATAAAATTCCCGTTGGGAGAAAGCTTTCCACGTTTTATCAGATCAGCGATGACAGACAGCGTTGTTGACCCATAGATCCCCTTAGACCTTGTACAGTTTTCAAATGCCGGACCACAGGCCGCAGATGCCCCATGGATCTTTCCGTTGTAACAAAGAAGCATCTCACCGTTGGTTCCGAGATCCAGAAGGATCTCCTTTTCCTTCAGTGGAAGTTCCCAGGCACCGCCGCAGGAATCGCTTCCAAGAAATGCAGATGCTCCCGCCGGCACCCAGACCGGGATCCCGTCGAGATCGAATTCCCGGGTTTCCACAAAAGGCATATGAAATGGCGCCCGTCCGAGAGACTCCGTGGAAAGCCCTAAAAGGATCGATGCCATGACTGTATTTGCGGTAACAACAATCCCCGAAAGATCATCCGGATACGCCGCTTCCTGTCCGGAAAGCATTTCCGAAAGGACGGTTCGAAAGGAAAGGCGGACGCTGTCCAAAAGCTCCCGGCTCTCCGGATGCTTTTGCAGATAGGTCATCCGGGAGATCACATCCGACCCGAAACGACTCTCCGGATTTGGGATTCCGCGCCTTGCGGCAACAGACCCGTCTTCCTTCAGCAGGGACAGTTCCAGCGTCGTGGTACCAAGATCGATTGCTGCGCGATAGCTTCCCATCCCTTCTATACCCTCTTTGCCTTTCCTGCCGATCTTCGGCATTCTTCATTCACTTTGCTTTACAAAGCTGCTTTCGGACTTTTATCGATGGGACGATAGCCCTTCTCTTTCAGAACATCGATGATCTTCTCTTTATGCTCCGGACCGAAGGCTTCCATAGTGATCACAAGTTCCACAGCCGCATTTCGGTTCAGGGATACAAACTGGTTATGCTCCAGCTTGATGATGTTGCCCTGTAGTTCGGCGATAATGCGGGATACCTCCATCAGCTGTCCCGGCTTATCCGGCAGCAGAACCGATACCGTAAAGATCCGGCTCCGGGCGATCAGGCCATGCTGTACCACGGAAGACAGAGTGATAACATCCATATTTCCGCCGGATAAAATGCTGACCACCTTCTTCCCTTTGACCGGAAGATGCTTTAATGCGGCAACGGTAAGAAGCCCGCTGTTCTCTACGATCATCTTGTGATTCTCGATCATATCCAGGAAGCTGACGATGAGCTCGCTGTCTTCCACCGTGATGATATCATCCAGATTCTTCCGGATATACGGGAAGATCTTTTCCCCGGGTGTCCGCACCGCAGTACCGTCCGCAATGGTATTTACTCCGGAAAGCGTGGTGACTGCTCCGAGTTTCAGGGATTCCTGCATGCAGTTGGCGCCTGCCGGCTCCACGCCGATCACCTTGATGTCCTTGTTCAGCATTTTTGCAAGAGTGGATACGCCGGTAGCCAGTCCGCCGCCTCCGATGGGGACTAAGATGATATCCACGAAGGGAAGCTCCTTCAGGATCTCCATGGCCACGGTGCTCTGTCCCGTGGCAACCTGCAGATCATCAAAGGGATGGATAAAGGTATATCCCTTCTCCTCCGCAAGCTCCAGCGCATATGCACAGGAATCATCATATACATCCCCGTACAGGATCACCTCGGCCCCGTAGGACTTGGTACGGTTTACCTTGATAAGGGGTGTGGATGTCGGCATGACGATGGTTGCTTTTACGCCATACGCCTGAGCTGCGTAAGCAACGCCCTGAGCATGATTGCCCGCCGATGCCGTGATCAGTCCTTTGGAACGTTCTTCGTCCGTAAGCTGGCTGATCTTGTAATAAGCTCCACGGATCTTGTATGCGCCGGTCACCTGCATATTTTCCGGCTTCAGATAGACTTTATTTCCGGTCTGTTTACTGAGAAATTCACTTTCGATCAGATTTGTGGGACGTACCACTTTTGATACGATCTCGTAGGCCTGTTCACATTTCTCTCTTGTGATCTTGTCCATAAAGGTTTCCTCTTTTCTATCCCTGGTTTCCTTTTTCGAAATCCGGTATGTTTTTATTTCAGTCCGTCGATATCAAATGCATTTTCATCCGGTTCCTGTTTCTCGATCTCGCTGTCCACGATCCGGTCGGTATCGGTAGGCATACTGAAGCCGGAGAACAGTGCAGTGATATACTGATCCGGATCAAACCGTTCCATATCTTCCACCTTCTCGCCGACGCCGATATATTTCACCGGAACCTTCAGTTCGGCTTCGATTGCCACTGCGATACCACCCTTGGCCGTACCGTCCAGCTTTGTCAGGATGATTCCGTTGATCTCGGTTACATTGGAGAACTGACGTGCCTGTTCCAGCGCATTCTGACCGGTGGAACCGTCCAAAACGATCAGAGATTCCACATTTGCTTCCGGATATTCTCTGGAAATGATCCTGCGCATCTTCGCCAGCTCATCCATCAGGTTTTTCTTATTATGAAGACGTCCAGCGGTATCGATCAGAAGAAGGTCCGTATTCCGGGCTTTGGCAGCGGATACCGCGTCAAAAACAACCGCGGAAGGGTCTCCCCCTTCTCCCTGTGCGATCAGCTCCACACCGGCCCGGCCGGCCCAGGTACGGATCTGCTCCACAGCCCCGGCACGGAAGGTATCGCCTGCGGCGATCAGTACCTTCTTGCCACGGGCATGGTATTTTGCGGCCAGCTTTCCGATGGATGTGGTCTTCCCGACCCCATTGACACCGATTACAAATACAACGGATTTTTTGTCCTCAAAATCGTAGGCCGAATCATCCACGGACATCTGATCACGCAGGTTGTTCATGACAAGATCCTTGGTCATTTCCGCGCTTTTTAAATGCTGTGCCTTTACCTGTGCTTTCAGCTCCTCGATCACCCGCTCCGTGGTTTCATAGCCCATATCGGCTTCGATCAGAGTTTCTTCGAGCTCATCATAAAATTCGTCCGTGATCTCCGTGGCACGGAATACGTTAACGATGCTTGCACTGGTCTTCTTAAGTCCTTCTTTTAATCTCTGGAAAAAGCCCATAGATAATCTCCTTTTTATAATGTATAAGGTCTGTTTATCCGATTCTTCAATGTATCATAAAATCAGTTATCCAGTTTATCTTCGATCAGATTTACGGATACCAGTGTAGATACGCCCTTCTCCTGCATGGTGATACCGTACAGAATGTCCGCGCACTCCATGGTTCCTTTTCTGTGAGTGATAACGATAAACTGTGTATCCTTCGTCAGCTTCTTAAGATATTTAGCAAAACGGGTGACATTGGAGTCATCCAGCGCCGCCTCGATCTCATCCAGAAGACAGAAGGGTGACGGTTTCAGACTCTGGATCGCAAACAGCAGCGCAATAGCAGTAAGACTCTTCTCACCACCGG
>CAMPAX010000185.1 GCA_946633495.1 uncultured Lachnospiraceae bacterium
GGTCCGAGCGACGCGCCTATGCGGTCGCTTGAGACCTTAATTGACCCGCCGAACATCAGCTGGGGGCAAAATACCTTTTGACCCCAGCATCATTAGTATATGTGATTCCGCCGGTGCAGGCAACCGGTTTTCCCAAAGGAAAAGTCCCGCAATCGAAACCGACTGCGGGACGTACCCATAGTATGATACCGGGATCAAAAAGCAGTTTGCTGCCGGAGTCTGGAGCTACGCCACTTCCCTTCGTTCCGCGGAGATCCTTGCCGCTGCCAGACCGACGAAGAGGCAGGCCAGACCGAAGATCAGCTGCAGTGCGAAGCATTCCCAGATACCTGAAATCCCCTCGCCTTCGAAGATCCGGTCATTTGCCAGAGTATACCAGTAATTCGGCAGAAACCGCCCCACCACCTTCACACTGTCTCCCAGAACACTGAGTGGCACAAAGGTTCCGCCCAGGAAGCAGAAACCGAGGCCCACGATATTAGAGAATACCATAGCCGGAGCCTTCGCCAGAAATGGTACATTGGCGAACATGGAGATCATCATGGCCACAACAACCGTGAACACCAGCGCGTTCAGCACTGCAAGCCACCAGGTTTCCGAGAACATTTCCATACTCCTTGCAGCAGCCGAAGCATCTGTTCCGCTCCCCGGCGTATTGCCAGGAGATACCCCGGATCCGCCGGTGATCGTCGCGATCACGATGAAGAATAGGAGCACTGCCGCAGCGAAGGTTGCTGCCGCCGAAAGGATCCATCCGGTCCGTTTTCCCGGTGCCATAGCGGATACCTGGATCCGGTTCTTCTTCTCCCCCCGGTTAAAGCCGGCGATCACCGGAAAGATCCCCGTGATCAGAACGGACAGGATTCCAAAGGGGATATAGTTGAAAGCTGCCCTGAGTCCGCCATTGGAGACCCCCTCACTCGGGCGGATGGAGACATACTTCGCGATGTCTAAGGATTCCGTGGCCTTCGCAGCCGCGTCGCTGATATTGTCGCCTTCCAGAACATAACTGCGAAGGGACTGAAGATAGTTATTGATCTGCAGGGATATGGAGATTCCTACCGGCATGGAATCATCATAGGTATTCACGATCTGATTCTCGCCGGTTGTAAGAAATGTGTCTCCGAAGCCCTTCGGTATACGGATGCTGGACACGATCTGCTCATAGTACAGGTTGTCCCGGATGGCATCCTCCGTCATTTTCTCCGACGACACCTTATGGATCTTTGATAGATAAGCCACCAGCGCCTTCGACGCTTCCGAGCGGTCAAGATCCTCGATATAGATGGGATAGCTGTCCAAAACCGCCTTTTTATCTGCCTTCTCTTTATAGATACCGCTGAGAAGGCCGATGATCCCCAGAGTGATCCCGAAGTAAACCAGGATCGAAACCCAGTTTCTTTTTATGATCTTGAAAAAAGCCTTATAAAGACTCATACTGGTTCCTCCTTCCCAGCAGTACCCCGATGACAAAAAGCAGCACCGTAAGACCGAGCATCGTCAGGGCGGACCGAAGATAACGATCCCCCGTTCCGAAGATATTCAGTGAGTAAAATGCATCCGTAATGACGGACATCGGATTGATCCGGTTGATGATGGGAGCCTTCATTTCCACCACAGCCTTCAGCTGAACCGCGTAAAGACCGGATATGGCTCCGCCGCCCAGGGTGATCAGCGTCAGGATCGTATCCTTCTTCTTGTAGGAGAAATGTCCGATATGGGACACCATATACCCAAGCGAGATCCCCATCAGGTTGCCCAGCAGGGTCGTCAGAAGGATCATTCCCGTATTTCCGCCGAAGTTGATCCCCAGAACCGGAATGAGATAGATCAGGGCGATACCTGTGCATACCATCTGAAGCGTAAAGAGCGCCAGGAAAATCGCCACATCGTATTTCAGTCTGCTGACGCCGGAGGCCCCGATCCTGAGACCGGTGTTGGTTTCATTCGGAAGTACACTGACGAACATCTGCAGTGCCACACCGGAACCCAGCATGCACATCATGGCGATCAGGTTATAAAAATAAGCTACATACGGATCTTTGTTCTCTCCGGCAAAGCCCCTGGATGTGACATATCCGATATCCTCCGATACGATATCCAGCGCCTTTTTGTAAGCCTCTTCTCCCTGTTTTGCACTGTCCGAAAGAAAATCCGCCTTTTGACGATATGCGCTTACGATACCGGAGAGGATGCTCTGGTACATATCATTTTCCTTGATGATCAGTGTAACACCTGCCTCGTCATCCAGCCGGATGACCCCGATAACCCGCTTTGTGGAATCGGTTTCCTCTCCGGTGCGGTTCTTCTGCTCCGTGTCCTTCTCTTCAGACGAATCAAAAACAGCCTTTGCATCGGCGCTCCCCTTTTTGCCCTCGTCCAGCATTTTCAGCGCCTCAGCCTCATCCACGAAGCTGATATTCATCATTTTCGAGCCGTCCTCGTAGGTCAGCTCCTCCAGAACCTTTGTGAAAGGATGATTCTCTGCATCCGTTCCGACCACTGCAACCTTCATGGCCTTCGACGCCTGTTCTCCGTAAATGTTACTGAATGCAAAATAGAACAGCGTACCCAATACGACAGGAAATGCCAGGCTCCAGAAGAGCGTGGTCTTCGACCGGATCATTTTCTTTATGTAGAATACGTAAATCCTGAGCATACTTTTCCTCCAAAAACCTGCTTGTCACTCCTTGTCTCTCAGCTCTTTCCCCGTGATCTCAAGGAAGACGTCATTCAGTGTCGGAAGTTCGGAATAGATCCGCCCGTAGTTCAGGCCCTTTCCGGCAAGGTACTCGATCACATGAGAGATATTGTGTCTGCCGCCGCTGCACTTGATGGTGAGCCGCTGATTCTGGTAAGTCACCTCATATACATGGTTCAGCGACCGGATCCCTTCAATATCCTCATCGGACAGCTTCTTAATATCCACGATGACATTCTCGGTATTCTTGATCTTTGCCTTCAGCTCCTCCGAGGTTCCGGATGCCACCTCATGTCCCTTGTCCATAATGAGGATCCTGGAGCAGATCTGCTCCACCTCTTCCATGTAATGGGAGGTGTAGATCACCGTAGCGCCTTTTTGGTTCAGTTCCGTGATCCCTTCCAGGATCTTATTTCTGGACTGCGGATCCACCGCTACCGTAGGTTCATCGAAAATGATCAGCTCCGGTTTGTGGGCGATGCCGCAGGCGATGTTCAGCCGTCGGAGAAGACCACCGGAAAGCTTTTTCGGATAGAACTTCCGGAAATCCCCGATGTCCACAAAATCGATGGCTTCCTGCACATATTTTTCTCTCGTCTTTTTATCCTGAATGTAAAGACCGCAGAAGAAGTCTACATTCTCATAAACCGTCAGCTCATCGAAAACCGCCACGTTCTGGCTTACCAGACCGATCCTGGCCTTCAGATCCCGGCGGTCCTTGGTCATCTTCTCTCCGAAGAGACATACCTCCCCTTTATCATATGTGAGGAGCGAAAGGATGCAGTTGATGGTGGTGGACTTTCCGGAACCGTTAGGACCCAGCAGACCAAAGACTTCTCCCTTCCTGATCTCCAGGCTGAAATTATCCAGCGCGATCAGTTCCTTGTATCTCTTTACCAGATTCGTTACTTTTACGATGGTTTCGCTCATGGCAGTTTCCTTTCTGTCGAAATATTCCCCGACGACCGGCGGCGGGGTGTTCTCCCTGTTTTGACCCTCTTTCGGACCGCCTCTTTGTTATACAAAATATACCACCCGACGACCTGCTCCGTAAGTGAGTTGTGTCATCGAATGGTATATTTTACAAATGACATTTGTCATATTCATGGCGACCCTTTATCTACGCCTTCGCATAGCTCGGATCCACCTCCACCAGCTCCTCATAGCTGTCGATCTCAAGGATATCCTCCTTCTTTATCGGAAAGATCCCCATCCGGAAATGCTCCGGATAGCAGAACATGGCCACATCATCCCAGTAGATCTGCCGGTTTTCCTTTCTTTCGAACTCCTCCTCCAGATCCATGCGAAGTCTTCTTCCATCCTCTTTGCTCCATCTGGAAATACCGTAAAGCTGCCAGCCTCTCTTTCCTCCGGTTCTCGAGCAGGAGGTCACGATTCCCTGTTCATCCACCTGCATCAGCCACTCTCCGGTCTCTTCCTCCGTCCAGGCCGCATCGTATCCGGAAAGTTCAAATTCCGGCGTAAGGATCGCATCATTCCGGATCCATTGATCCCCGTCAATGATCATCACATTTTCCAGATGCTCCCGTGCCACGTACAGGGAAGAAATGTTGTTATACTGATCGTAATACGGATTCACGATCAGTGTGATGTTCGGATACTTTTCCTTAAGCACGGAGAACTTCTCCCGCAGGTACCCGATCACGATATAGATTTCGGTGATCCCCTGCCGCATCAGGCCGTCGATCACCGTATCAATGAGTCTTGTTCCTTTTACTTCCACCATGGGCTTCGGTGTGGTCAGTGTTACGGGATGCATCCGCTGTCCGGTCCCCGCCGCCATGATGATCGCCCGCTGAACCTTATGCATCTTATGCTCTTCCTGTTTTTCCTCTTGTTCCATTTCTGCCATTTCTTCCTTCTGTTTATTTGGGGTCATTTATTTCAAAACAATTCCTTAGATTGTATTGTAAGACCGTTTCCTGCCGCCTTCAGGACGTTTTCATGCCCGAAATTCCTGC
>CAMPAX010000186.1 GCA_946633495.1 uncultured Lachnospiraceae bacterium
AAAAGTGTTTCGAAAAAGTGATTTCTATCGTGCAGTAAAAATGATATAATAAATGCGGTGATCGTAGGAAACCGAAGATCAAAGAAAAAGGACAGGGGAAAATATGACAGCTGCTGAATACAGAAAAAACAAAGATACCATGGTGGTAGCGGGGACGGGAGTCATCGCTTTCGGAGCATGGTACGTCATTAAAGTTCTTATGCTTTTGTTGAATAATCAGGAGATATTAAAAGAGGTCTTCGCGGAGGAACTGAAGGAAGTATCCATGACGACGATCTGGATCGTGATCGGTATCCTGCTGGCGGGACTCTGCAGCTTCAACCTGTATGTGGGATTAGCCGCAAGAGGGGAAGGCATGGGCAAAAGAAAACGTCCCTTCCGTGGTCTGGCGATCTTTCTTACGCTTACTCATTTTTCCAGCGCTGTTTTCAGTGTGATCGATGCCCTGACAGATGCGGCAGGCAATCTAGAGATACTGGTATCGGCCCTGTTGGATATCATGGGATTTTATGTATTTGTGGAACTTCTCATCGCAGCATATCGGATAAAGAAACAGTCGAAGCTGGGAGAAGATAAAATAGTCACTGTGAAAGCGGGGTAGAGGGGCATGCAGAGAAACTTTCATTATTACGCGACATACTGTGCGGCTTTTCTTGCGGGATATTCTCACCCGGAGAGTCTGCGTATCGCCTACTCGGCGGCGCTGGTGGATTTTTGTTCCGTTACATTTTTGAAGGAGCTGAAAGCACCGACGGAAGCTGCATCAACACAGCTTCAGATGGAAATGATGGAGATACCGGCGGACCGGCATGGAAGACAGGAGATCACAAAAATCTGGGCAGCATTTCATTTTCTGCCCTATGATCTCTACGCCGAGGTAAAGGGAGGACGCCGGTATAAGGAAAAGTACCGGCTGATCTGCAACACCGACAGCGATCTTCTGGTGGAGACGGTAAAGCTGGCGAAGGACGAATCTCTGGAGGCAGCGGGGATCGCGCTGCATGTTCTGGCGGATACCTTTGCGCACCGTTATTTTGCAGGGACACCGTCGCTGGTGATCAACAACACGAATTATCATTTTTATGAAGATGTTCCGACGGAGAACGGAGTTGTGAGCAAAAGAGTGAATTTCCGTCACAATCCGGGCAAGCAGGATGAACCCGATAAGCTTCTTTATACCAACACGATCTATCAGATGGATGAGAATTCCATCATGAACCTGGGACATGGCAGGGCAGGACATCTTCCGGATTACAGCTATGCAACGTATCGGTATCTTCCGGCCTGGGCAGGTTATGAAGAGTATGTAAAGGATAATCCGAAAGAATTCTATCAGGCGTTCTGCCAGATGGTATATGCACTGAAATATCTGCATGGTGTGAATCCGGATTTCATGAAGGGCGCTTATGACACTGATGCAGTGGAGCCTTACCGGGAGGAGATCGATGCGTTTATGCGGGTAAGGGACGTGGATTCGGATCTTGGCTGGAAGGTTTTGGGAGAACGGCTTTCCGGAGAGGAGATCCCTGATTTTCGGATGGATCTTCATACCGGTGAATATCGGGAGGCGGACAAGAAAGAGGATACCGTGCTCGGACAGTTCTTTGCGGCGACCATTCGACAGAAGAGAATGGTTGCGCAGCGGATCGCGGAATCCGGCAACAGGATCGTGTCCCACAGAAAAAAGAAAGGCGTGAAAAGAAACTCCTCGGAGAGTGAGAAAGGAGCAGGTGTATGAGTAAAATAACAAGATTTTCAAACATTCTGCTTGGCCTTGGTACGCTGTTCATATCCCTGTGTCTTCTGGCGGTACCTAAGAATGGAATCGAAGTGGTTATGTTTATCCTGTCCCTGGCATTTACCGCATTCGGGATAAGGACGCTGGTTCTGTACTTTACCATGGCAAAACATATGGTGGGAGGAAAATCCATCCTTTACCTCGGACTGATCATTTTGGATTTCGGCCTTATCTCGGCATCCATGCTGACACAGTCGAAGCTTTATATCGTGATCTACCTCATCGCAATGCATGCGTTTTATGGCGTGGTAAGCCTTCTTCGGGCGAAGGAAGAGCGTACGTACGGTGTGACCAGTAAGAAGAAACTCCTCAACGGTCTGATCAATATTGCTGTCGCCATATCCTGTCTCTTCTTCATGGGAAATATGGATATGCTGATCCGGATCTATGCCGTAGGACTGATTTTCGCAGCAGCTGCCCGGATCTACTCCGGTCTCAGAAAAGAAGACATCGTGTATGTGCAGTAGATATTGAAGAAGAATTTCTGATGAAAAACCTTGATATCCGGTACGTTATATGACACATATTTAGATCAAATATTAGGATGGGAGACAGATCTGATGAGAGACACAAGACCATATGTGATTGCTGAAATAGGAGTTAACTTTTATGATACCGCAAGAGTGATGAATATCACACCGCTGGAGGCGGCCAAGCTGTATATTGACAAGGTTGCCGAGGCGGGGATCGATTGCGCAAAATTCCAGTCGTATAAGGCAGGAACCATCGTGTCCAAGAATTCTCCGGCATACTGGGACACCACAAAGGAAGCGACAAAAACACAATATGAGCTGTTCCTGAAGTTCGATCATTTTGGCGAAGCAGAGTACAGAGAACTTGCGGACTACACGCATTCGAAGGGAATCGATTTCACATCTACACCGTTTGATTATGCGTCGGCAGATTACCTTTATGATATGGTGGACTTTTACAAGATCAGTTCCTCGGATCTGTCCAACCTTCCCTTTATCCGCTATATCGGCGCCAAGGGAAAGCCGGTCATTCTGTCGGTAGGTGCTGCATATCTCTCGGAAGTCGATGAAGGAGTAAGAGCTCTGAAGGAGAGCGGATGCAATGATATTACCATTCTTCATTGTGTTCTGTCTTATCCTACGGATCCGAAAAATGCGAATCTCCGGATCATAGAGACGCTGAAATGTGACTTTCCGGATGTAAAAGTCGGCTTCAGCGATCATGTGGCTCCGGACGACACGATGATGACTTTGGCTGCCGCATACATGATGGGGGCAGAAGTGATCGAGAAGCATTTCACCCTTGATAAAACTCTTCCGGGAAATGATCATTATCATGCAGGGGATCCGGAGGATTTCAAAAAAGCCATCAAAAACTTCAGATGGATCGACACGGTTCTCGGAAGCGGAGAAAAGACGGTTCTTCAGTGCGAGCAGGTTCCGAGACGGGAAGCCAGAAGGTCCCTTGTTCTTACCCGGGATATGAAGGCCGGAGAAGTGATACGAAAGGAAGATCTGATGCCGAAAAGACCCGGAACGGGAATCTCTCCGGTTTATACGGATATTGTTGTCGGACGGAAGGTGGTACGGGATTTAGAGGAAGATACGATCCTTACCTGGGATATGGTGTGAACCCGACACCGTCGCATCGCGAAAAAAAGGAAACCAGGAAAGAATATAATAGTAAAGTGCAAAGAGGGACAGGGTTCATAACATTTTCGAATCATGTCCCTTTTTTACATTTTTAAAATGTGAAAGACAGAAGTACGTGCTATAATTAATCTTATATACCGTCTGAATGAGGCAAAACGGAAAAGAAGCATTCAAAGGGTGGATCATCGGAAACTGATGGAGGAAAGGTATGAAGTCGGTTGCCAGATTTCAATGGGTTCAAGAAAAAAGGTTCAATGTCCCTTGGAAACCCTTTACCAGATTCGGAAAAAGGTTTTGCAATGTTGTTTTGTGAAGACGGTTCCCTATTGAGGCTTGATTTAAACGTCGGGAGGACAAGTATGAATATCCAGATATTCGGAACAAAGAAGAGTGCGGATACACGGAAAGCTGAGAGGTTTTTCAAAGAGAGAGGAATCCGATTCCAGTTCGTTGATCTAAATGAGAAGGGCCTCAGTAAAGGAGAGCTGACATCAGTCATGCAGGCTGTGGGTGGATTGAATATTCTGATTGACGAGAAAGCAAAGGATCAGGATATGGTGGCGCTTATACGCTATCTTGTTGAGGAAGAACGATTTGAAAAACTTCTTGAGAACCAGCAGATACTTAAGCAGCCCGTTGTGAGAAATGGAAAGCAAGCCACTGTGGGTTATTGCCCCGACGTGTGGAAAAAATGGGAATGACTTCGAAAGTGTCTATGGTTGGGGACTAATAAATGGAAAAAAGCTGTGACAATTGCATGCTTAAAAAACGCGGTGACTGTTCTTGGGGAGCTAGTGTGTGTGAGCATTATAAGTATAGCCCGTCAGTTTCTGCGTCTGAGACGAAATATTGGCCGGAAATTATGAGAAGTAATTCTCAGTCCAGGTATTTGGAGTGGAAGAAAGACCAACGTCAATTGGCTCAGAACAAATATCATAAACAAACGGAAAAAAAGGTACCGAAAAAATCATCTAATAATTACAATAGATCTTCTGCGAGACAGAATGTATATCCTTCCAAATTTCCAAATAAAACAAACAATAGGAAAATACTCCCAAAGTTTAAAGAAACAATTACATCAATTCGTAATAGTTATGACGGTGCAGTTCTTGTATGGGTGGACGTCCGAAAAACGGTAAATGGCAAGTATTTAGGACTATATCTTATGGAATATAAGGGAACAATCCGTAGTTATAGAACAGAATCCTTTGGCGAAAAAGATAGGTGCTATTATGAAATTGTTAAAGGG
>CAMPAX010000187.1 GCA_946633495.1 uncultured Lachnospiraceae bacterium
CAGAAACCAGATCATCGATATATACCGGCACCATGGAAAGCTTTGTGAGGAGCTTCTTCTCCTCCGCTGTAAGGGTCCCGTGATCCGGCTGATATTTTCTCTTACGGCGCCGTTTTCCATCCTTTGTCTCAACCTCCTCGTAGATATCCAGATCCTCCAGAATCTCCTCGGGATACTGCACGCACATGGCTCCCTGTCGGATCAGGTTATTGGTTCCCTCACTCAGGGGATCCCCCAGCCGGCCGGGCACAGCGTATACGCTCCTTCCCTGGTCCAGTGCGGCATCAGCCGTGATCAGGGTTCCGGAACGCTTGCGCGCCTCCACCACCAAAATCCCAAGAGACAGCCCGCTGATGATGCGGTTTCGAAGCGGGAACTGGATTCCCAGAGGTGGTATTCCCGGGGCATATTCGGAAATGACCAGATGATCCCTGCACATTTCCTCATAAATCCGGAAATTCCGTTGGGGATAGCAAATGTCGATTCCCCCGCCCAACACCCCGATCGTTTTTCCTCCGGACAAAATGGTATGTCGATGGGCTTCCGTATCAATGCCCATGGCAAGACCGCTTACCACAGTAACCCCGGCCGTAGCTATGGGCGGCACAAACCGCCTCACAACCTCCCAGCCATACAAACTCGGCGTCCTGCTTCCAACCACGCCCAGGCAGGACGTTGACAGCAGGGACAGATTCCCACGATAGAACAGTGTGACCGGCGGGTCCGGGATCCGGCCGAGCAGCTCAGGATAATCCGGATCTGCCGGCGTGATAAAATCACAGTTCTTCTCCCTATATTCTTTCTCCTTTTTCCGGAGCGCCCCGGGATTCCGAAGCCTGCACATTTCCTCAAAGGTTTCCTGACGGATCACCTCATCGGAAACCAGACCCATCCAGGTCATTTCATCCGCTGTGTAAAGCTCCAGGATACTTTGAAAGCAGTCCAGCAGTCTCTGACGCCCGGAGGAACTGAGCGTCCGGATACTTCCCAGCCAGAAATATGCCTCCCTTTCCCTGTTCCCAGTGTCTCCCGATAAATCATCCCCATCTCCCTGTCCTGCCGCACTTGTTCCATTTTGTGCTTTTCGTTCATCCCGTTTTTTACTATCTTCCGCTGCACATAAGGAATCCGGCATCTTAAAACCATCTGCAGTTTGTCCTCCATGAAAAAGCGTCTCTTTATCTTGTGCCATAATTTCCCCGGCGTTCATGTTCCGAGACTCTCCACCCGGAATACGCATCTCACACATCGCTCCGCCCTCCTTCCCGATCCGTCCGGTGTCCGTTTTGATACCCTGTCCGGTCACCCTCCTCTTCTGTCCCCACACTTCGAAAGAACAGAGCCTCGTTGATATCCTCTATGTGTATCTCCTCATGATCCGCCAGATCCGCAATGGTTCTTGCCAGGCGCAGCACTTTAAAATACCCTCTCGCCGATAATTCTCCTTCCTCATATACCTTTCGGATAAGACCCTGTTCCTCTTTCCCCAGGGAAATATACTGCTGCAGCTTTTTCTGCGGTACGGTGGAGTTAAACCGAAAGGTCTCTCCCCGATATCTTTGCAGCTGCCGTTCCCGGGCAGCCTCGATCCGCATGCGCACCGTCTCACTGCTCTCTCCGTTTTCTTTTCCTAACAGTTCCTCCATCCGCACCGGACGCACTTCGATCCGAATATCGATCCGGTCCATGATGGGATGACTGATCTTATTTCTGTATTCCGTAATCTGCCGCTCCGTACATCGGCAGCGGCTTCGATCCGGGTAATAGCCGCAGGGGCAGTGATTTCTTGCAGCCACCAGCATAAAACGCGCCGGGAAGCGGTAAGACGCTTTCACTCTCGAGATCATCACTTCCCGGTCCTCCATGGGCGCACGAAGACTTTCGATCACACCCCGTGAAAATTCGGGAAATTCATCCAGAAATAACACACCGCAGTCAGCCAGAGAAACCTCTCCAGGCTTCGGAACCGAGCCTCCGCCTAAAAGCGCAGCTGCGGAAACATTTGCATGGGGACTTCGAAATGGGCGTACATTCATCAGTCCTCCGTTGTTTTTCAGCATTCCCGCAACACTGTATATTTTCGTCAGCTCCAGGCACTCATCATAGGACATCTCCGGCATCAAGCCCGGAAGGCACTTCGCCATCAGGGATTTCCCCGCGCCTGCCGCGCCTGTAAGGATAATATTGTGAAAGCCCGCCACTGCGATCTCCATGCCACGTTTCATCATGCGCTGCCCGTGTATTTCCGAGAGATCATGAAGCAGCTTAGGAGAGTGACCCCCGAACTTCGGAACCTTCGCCGGTTCTATATGAAAACTCCCCTTCAGAAAATCCACCACCTGCTGCAGGCTCTCCACGCCGTATACCGACAGCCCTTCGATACAGGCCGCCTCCTCTGCGTTGCATTTGGGCACCACAAGACGCCGGTATCCCTGACATGCCGCAAAATGCGCCACAGCAAGAACACCGGGTATTCCGCGGACGCTTCCGTCCAATCCCAGTTCTCCTAAAAATAATATGTCCTCAAAAGAATTCCCCGAAGGATCGTCCAATCTATTGCCCAAGCCATCTGTTTCGAGCCTCTCGATCTCCATTGCATCGATAGCCGAAACATTTTCACTCATGTCGTTGATTTTGGGGTCCGAAGCCCCGATGTCACCCGTTTCATAACCGGTCATCGGTTCATTCGAAAATCGATCCTGCATTTTAAGCTGCGGGGGAAGGATCTCCATGCAGCAGAGAAGCGCCACAGCGATGGCCAGGTCAAAGCCCGATCCATCCTTTCGCACATCTGCCGGAGAAAGACTTACGGTGATCCGCCGAGGCGGAAGTCCGTAACCTGAATTCCTGAGTGCGGTCCGCACCCGGTCACCTGCCTCACGAACGGAGGAGGATAGATACCCTACCAGTGAAAGAGACGGGAGTCCCAGGCTGATGTCCGCTTCCACAGACACCAGCATCCCGTCGATCCCCAGTGGACATCCACTGCTTACACAACTGTACATATGCTCTCCTTTCGCCTCTTCGGGAGCACATACAGCCGTTTTTATATTCACGGTGTCAGGTCGCAAGGAGAAACCTTTCAGCCAAAACACCGTAAAGATCCATAGTTAATGAAAAATGAAATGTGTCAAACCTTATCTCCGTCGGTCTTATCGTCTTTGCCGTCGTTTTCCTTTTCTGCATCTTCTGCCTTTACTGCATCCTCTGTCCTGGCAGCCTGTCCCTTCCCGGGCTCCCCGGCGGATCCCGTTTCTTCCCGGAAGCTGCTGCCGTCCAGCATCATGACCCTGACCGGTTTATGAAGCTCCACATACCGAAGGATCAGATATGCTGCGAACGCCATTGCAGTTGCAGTAAAGAAAGGCACGATCACGTCCGTCGGATAATGCACCCCAAGATACATTCTGGAAAAAGCCATAAAGATCGAGTAAATGATCAGCAATATCCCCGGCCATTTCTTCTTTACCACCAACAAAACGGCAACCGCGATCGCAACCGCACATGCCACATGTCCGGAAGGAAATGACTTATCCGATTCAGCCCATCCGACCCGTACCAGTCCGGATACCGCCTCATACGGCCGAACCCTGCCCACCAGGTTTTTCAGCAGAACATTATTCAACAAAAAGCTGAGAAGCACTGCAAGTGACACATAGCATCCGACTCTCCTGGTTTTTTTCACGATCATCAGGATCAGACATACGGCGATAACAAAATATCCTTTATGACCCAAAACTGCAAATCCCTGCATGATAGGATCCAGCCACGACGCACGGATGTGTTCCTGAAAGAAAAGCAGGACATCCGCATCCCACTGTAAGATTGCATCAAACATTCGACTTTCCCTTTATCTTAATTTAATTCAGCATCTTTTTCTTCAACGTCTTTTGTCCGTCGAAGAAAAAAGGCACCCCCTTTATGAAAATGATACCAAATTTCTCAGAAAATATCCACAACCTTCTTATGCTTCAGTTCGGAAGGTCCACATTCCCTTCTGTCTGTCGGCCCCGGCCATGTCACTTTTTTTTACGAACGGAATACCCGAACTTTCCGATCTTCTCCCCCAATTGAAAATACTCCCCGTGGGAATAAGCCATAAGTTCCGTATCATTCAGCCGGAATTTACCGGATGCATCCATGTAGTCTTCATTTACGGACACCGAAACCACCTCCGCAAGAAAAAGGTCATGACTTCCCAAAGGTTGAATGTCCTTTACACGACATGCAAGGATCAGAGGACTCTCATCGATCCCGGGAGCCGAAATCCCATCCAAGGATACAGGTGTCAGATTCATTTCCTTGAATTTGTCGATATCCCGGCCGGACTTCACGCCACAGTAATCCGTGGCAAATGTCAGATTCTTTGTCACCAGGTTGATCGCGAACTCACCGCTCTCCTTAATGATACCATAGGAATAGCGCTCCGGGCGAAGGGAGATGGAAACCATCACCGGATCCGAGCAGATCGTACCCGCCCATGCCACTGTGACAATATTCGGTTTTCCCCCCGGGCGTTTGCAGCTGACCATCACCGCAGGTACGGGATAGAGCATATTTCCGGGTTTCCATGTCTGGCGGGACATGATGTGCACCTCCATTCTTATGATGACTGCGTTTACTCCACCGGCAAAGTGCAAATCCCACATGGATCATCA
>CAMPAX010000188.1 GCA_946633495.1 uncultured Lachnospiraceae bacterium
TTCATATGCTTCCGACGGCAGATATTGCTTCAGCTTCTTTACGAGTTCCTTTAGCTCGATGGGCTTTGACAGATAGTCCTTAAATCCTGCTTCGATATACGACTCCCGGGCGCCGACGACCGCATTTGCGGTCAACGCGATCATCGTAGTATACGGAGGGATCAGTTCCTTCTCCACAAGCGTATGAAGCGTCTCGATACCGTCCATTCCCGGCATCATATGATCCAGGAATACGATATCGTAATTCTGCGTCTGCATGATCTCTATGGCTTTCTCGCCGGAGGAAACCATGTCCGGTTTGATATGGCAGAGTTTCAGAAGATTCCCGGTGACCTTCAGATTCATATCATTATCATCCACCACCAGAATCCGGGCACAGGGTGCCTGGATCAGATCCTCCGTTCCTTTCTTCGTATGGCTCTTCCGGATCCGTTCCGAATAGTCTCCGATGGGTTCTGCATTCGCGATCTTCTGGAAGATCACGAAGGAGAATTCCGAGCCCTCTCCGTAGGTACTCTCCACATGCAGCCTGCTTCCCATCATATTCAGAAGACTTTTTACGATGGAGATTCCCAATCCCGTACCTTCGATATTATGGTTCAGTTCCTCATCCAACCGGGTAAATGAGTCAAACAGCCGTCCGATATCTTCTTTCCGGATACCGATTCCCGTATCCGCAACCGACACGTACAGCTGAACCCGTTCCTCGTCCCGGTTTCTGACTCTCATCGTAAATGTGATCGTGCCCTTGGGCGTATATTTAACGGCATTGGTCAGAAGATTCATGATCACCTGAGATACCCGGACATCGTCACCGATCAGCGACGCCGGAATATTCCTGTCGATATCCGTTTTCAGGGTCAGCCCTTTACTGTCTGCTCTCTGCTCGATGGAATTGATCAGGTCATTGATCATGGACGCCGTATCATACTGCACCGGTACGATGTCCATCTTGCCGTCCTCGATCTTTGAGAAATCCAGGATACTGTTGATCAGGGAAAGCAGTGTATTTCCGGCAGAATCAATATTCTCCGCGTATTCGATGATCCCGGATTCCTTTGACTCCCGAAGGATCATTTCATTCATTCCGAGGACCGCATTGATCGGGGTCCGGATCTCATGTGACATCTGTGCCAGGAAACGGCTCTTTGCCTGACTGGCGATCTCCAGTCGAGTCGCAGCCTCCACTTCTTCCGTTACATCCAGGAAGACGCACATATAGCAGAAGGGATCCCCGTAATCATCCGCCACTGCCTTCACCCGGACCGAGAATGCCCGCTTTCCGTTCTTCTCCCGGAGTCTCGCGGTGCTGATCTCATCCTCTGCATTTGCAAAAAGTTCTCCCATGGTAAGGGTATCCATGGCGAAGAAATCCGTCAGTTTCAGGCCGGTGTAATCCCTGGTCCCTATCAATTGCTGTGCATAACGGTTCACCATGGCGATCCGGAACATAGGATCCATGACGATAATTCCCACCTCAAGGAAATCAAACAGACGGTCCTTGATATTTCCGGTACGGACATCAAATGTGTTCAGCTGGCTTGCGCCATACCAGATCACGATGGAGCAGGCGGCCGCACCAAGTCCGGAAGTCGATACCGCCGTAAGTCCCAGAGCCGGAAGGAAGGTATCCGGAAGGGTAAAAAACAGCATGATGAAGTTTGATACGAAGATCAGAACAAGGAATCTTTTATTCCGTTCCAGGGTATTATTTATGATCCAGCTGATCCCAAAGAAGATCAACGTCAGGAAGATCAGTACGATATAAACGGTATGGATCGTACGGTTCAGCTGTCCTTCCGGATTCGCTGTCCACGTCGTCCATGCACTTTTACGGATAAATGTATCCACCTTGCTTTGCGCAAACCAGCAAAGATCCATAATAGAGATCACGACGGCTCCGACCCGCATGGTGACGATGATTCCGGGTTTCGCTCCTGACATTTCGGACACAAGGAAAACCTCGGTCAAAAGGAAGCTGTCGATCCCCAGAACACCGACCTTTCTCAGGATCTCACACAGTTCCAGATTATCCGTAATACCGATCATTCCGTAACACAGGCACCATAACGCCGACCATATCCCGCAAAAAAGCATATAGTATGCGATATTCCCGGCCGCGCGTCGATTTTGAAAGAAGAAGCTGATCCCCAGAACCGCGGAAACCGTGCCTGACAGGATGAGCAGAAAATTCATGATCCACATAGTATTCGTCCCGTTATTTTGTTATTTTACTCCTAAAAGCCGTAGCTTCTATTTTACCACAAATTCATGCAGGGGGATACAAAAAAGAATGGGATATCGGTAAGAACAGGGGAGTTGATTTCATAAGGGAATGTGATAGAATGGCTACGAAACCGCCCGATCAGGGCAAGGTACCGGGCTATAAGCAAGAAAGATTTAAAGATGAATAAGAAAACTTTGGACATGACCCAGGGGAGTCCGTTCCGCCTGATCATTACATTTACGATCCCCATTATTCTGGGAAATATCTTCCAGCAACTGTATAATATCGGCGATGCCAAAGTGGTGAGCTATTTCCTGAATGAGCATGCTTTTGCAGCAGTCGGAATGACCGCCGTGATCTCAAATATGCTGATCAATCTTATCAACGGTTTCACCCAGGGGTTCGGGATCCTCGTGGCCAACGCTTTCGGCGCAAGGGATACCCTTCGGATCCGTCGGTATATCCGGGGCGCCGCCATCCTTACCGTACTTGTGGTGATCGTCCTTACCACTCTGGCATTTCTCTTTATCCGCCCGGTCCTCTCACTGCTCTCCACGCCGGACGAGCTTATGGACCAGGCTCTTTCCTATGTCCGGATCATTCTTCTTGGCCTTCCTTTTAGCGCTCTCTATAATCTCAGTGCGAACCTGCTTCGTTCGTTGGGCGACAGCCGGACACCGCTTTACTGTCTGATCGGTTCCATCATCATGAACCTGCTTTTGGACATTCTTTTCATCGGGGTATTTCACTGGGGGATCGAAGGTGCGGCCATCGCCACTCTGATCGCTATGGGCGTCTGCGGTTTTATCTGTTTTATCTATGGGTATACCCATTTCAGAGAATATATGCCCGGCTGGAATGACCGGGCTGCAAAAGAGGATTATCAGGGGCTTTTCATCACCGGTCTTTCCATGGGGCTTATGGGCTGCATCGTCAACATCGGAACCATCATCCTGCAGGGTGCCATCAATGTTCTGGGTTCCGACACCATGAGTGCCCACACCGCAGGACGCCGGCTCATCGATATCCTGATGTCCCTGATCTACACATATGGCTTCACCATGACCACCTATGTAAGTCAGAATGAAGGTGCCGGAAGAAGGGACCGGATCCGTCAGGGCGTCAGGATCGCCGTCCTGATCGTAACCGTGGAATCCCTGGTCCTCATAGCTTTTGCTTTCCTTTTTGCACAGGACATTACCGCCTGGATCGCCAGCACCGAAAATACATATATCATCGATCAGGCCACCCTCTACGTCCGAGTAATGATCTGCTTCTTCCCGGCCCTCGGTCCGCTGTTCATCCTGCGCTGTACCCTGCAGGGTGTCGGCAAAAAGATCATTCCTCTGGTTTCCTCCGTGCTGGAGCTTTCCGTCAAAGTGATCGCAGCCTTCTTTCTGGTGCCCGGGATCGGCTATCTGGGGGTTGCCCTGGCCGAACCCATCAGCTGGGTACTGATGACCTCGATCCTCAGTGTGGGATATGTAAAATGGTGGCGGAAGGTGAGGGACCGCATCCCGGCCATATGATCGCAGGAGCACCGTAAACCATCTGCACTACCTGGATATCACAAGCGAACATTATCGGTAGTGAACGGTATACAACTGGCCTCATAGTTTTTTTCAGTTTAACCAGTTGTGCTATGATGGCTCACATCCATTTTTGATGTGGGAAGCATGAGTGTTAAGATATTCATCTCTCGAAATATAGTCGCCCCATCCGTCATTTTTTGAAAAGATAAATCTTTTGTATTCACCGATATCTGGGATGGATATTTTTTTTGTCTTTAGTACATCAACAGTATTGATAATAAATTTAAGATTTTTCTTGGCTCCTTCATCGATAGAAGTGTAGCAGTATTCCCAGACAATGTCGCGTATAGAATGCATAATAGTGTTTAGATCAGCATCATCTTTTGGGATTATCCGAATAAATGAATCATATTGCTCTTTTGTTATATATTCGAATTCGGCGTCTTCATAATTATCAAATTCATAAAGGTATTCAGGTATAATCTCAGTAAATGCCATGGTTGATTCATCGATGTAATTGCTGTTTTCGGTTATTTTACATGCCAAATCTATTACAGATGAATAATCTGAATCAGGATATATTGCCTTTAGATAATTATTTAAACAATTTATACAGTATGCAACTCTTCCTCGAATAGATATATCTTTGAATTCTTTTTGCGTCATAATGAACCTCCTATTCTTCCCATCCTGTATTATTCTTTTTTACTCTTCCCTTATATGCATAGGTACAGTTGGCACAGGATTTTTTATCTTTCCCAAAATTATTTGGAGTTGTATCAATAGTATATAAGTGTAGATTGCTTAGTTTGGCATTATCATTTAGTGCTTGGTTAATTGCATCGGTTTCCGCGCAGTTCCATGGAGTTGGATAACCATTTAA
>CAMPAX010000189.1 GCA_946633495.1 uncultured Lachnospiraceae bacterium
GAGGAGAAGAATTTCTTTTGCTGTATAAAGCCTACACCTCCCAGAAGGAGCAGGAACAGACCCGCCATCATCATGATCCCAAGTAATATCGTTACCAGCATTATACTTATCCTTTGCCTCCCTGATCTTACAGATTTCGCCCCAGCGGTTAGCATTCGCTAACGCAAAGTATAACACACTAACCGAATATAATCCAACAAAAAAAATGCCATGCCCCCTGTTTCTGTGGCATGACACTTTTCTGCATCATTTTTTCCTATTCACTGACATTTTCTCTCAAACATTTTCCCGGAACAGATACCTCACGATCATATCCGTAAGCTCTTCGATCACAGCTTTCTTATTCTTCCCTCCGTTATGGAATGTGGTATCATGCACCACTGCTTCCACCGCCGTTAAGATCAGATAAGATGCTGTCTTCAAATCTTCTGTTCTAAGCTCTTCCCTGTACTGTCCCAGAATGTTTGAGAAAAGCAGTGTGAGATTTGCCTTGTACTGCATCTCAATCTCCCGGAACTCATCCGACTGTTCGGACAAGGATGCGATTTCCCGTTGGAATGCCGTCTCATACTCATGTCCCCGGAAAACAGTGGATATATAGAGATACACGGTATCCCGGACAGGCACATCCGCCGGCAGCTCTTCCAGATCGATCGGAGACAGCACCACATTGTAGATATCCGCCACCAGTTCTTTATAGAGTTCCTTCTTGTCCTTAAAGTAGGAATAAAATGTACCGATGGAGACTCCCGCTTCCTTCGCGATTTCATTGGAACTGGTCTTATGATAGCCCCGCTCGGACATAAGCCGGATGGCAGCATCCTTGATCTTCTGCTTCTTCTCCATGCTTCTCTTCTGTTTCGGTATTCGTATATCCTTTTCTGTCATGTGTATTCTCCTCCTGCTCCAGATAATCATCGCAGATTGATTTATCTCATAATCTGATCTATGCAGAATTGTTTCGTTCTTCGATCATGGTAATAATTCACAATTCATATTCAGTATAACACAATAAAAAAGTAAATCAACACAAATATGAGTAATTGCTCACATTTCTATTGACAATGCGGTTAGTCGGTGCTAATATGCAAACATGAGCAGTTGCTCATGTTAAGATAATACAACCATTCAGCTTATGGATCGTTTCCATGATCGTAACCAAAATGATCCATACTGCAGTCATGATACAAATCTGAAAGGAAGGCATACTATGTATCTTGAAGTCAAAGGCATCAAAAAAAGCTATGGCGAAGGCGGAAGCTATATCCAGGTTCTGAAGGGCATCGACCTGTCCGTTGAAAAAGGGATCATGTGCGTGATCCAGGGAACCAGCGGTTCCGGAAAGTCCACATTGCTTAACTGCATCGGCGGACTGGACACGGTAGATTCCGGATCCATCCGGATCGAGGGGCAGGAGATCGTAGGATTAAAGGGTAGCGCACTGTCGGAATACCGGCGGCAAAGCCTGGGCTTCATCTTCCAGT
The DNA here is from genome assembly GCA_946633495.1 of uncultured Lachnospiraceae bacterium. Lineage (GTDB taxonomy): Bacteria > Bacillota > Clostridia > Lachnospirales > Lachnospiraceae > Eubacterium_Q. The sequence continues at coordinate 1,485 of CAMPAX010000189.1, forward strand.
TCTACAACCTGGTTCCGAATCTGACCGTTCGGGAGAATATCAAAGTGTGTGAGTACCTCACCGATAACCCCATGGATTTGGATGAGTTGCTGGAGATTCTTGGTCTTATGGAGCATCAGAACAAATTTCCGTCCCAGCTCTCCGGCGGCCAGCAGCAGCGCTGCGCCATCGCCCGGGCCCTGGTAAAGAATCCGAAACTGCTGCTCTGCGATGAACCCACCGGTGCCCTGGACTCCAAGACATCCCGGGATATCCTGGTTCTGCTTGAAAAAGTAAATCAGACCTATGGCACTACCATGTTGATCGTAACCCACAACAACGCAATCAAGAATATGGTTCAGCAGGTAGTGATCATGAAGGATGGGGAGATCCGGAAATGCTATCAGAATGAAACCCGCATCCCCGCAGCCGAACTGGAGGATCTGTAAGATGAAAGAATTAAATGCAAGAATCCCAAGAGAACTAAAGGCTCATCTAGGAAGATACCTGGCGCTTTTCTTCATGATCGTCATGGGGATGTATCTGGTGGTGAGTATCGCCGGCATGGCGGAAACCACCATCCAGGGAAGCGATGCCTATAACGAAGAGTGCCGTCTGCAGGACGGACAGTTCACCGTATTCACTCCGCTTACCGATGCTCAGATCCTGGAACTGGAAGATGGAAAATGTAAGATTGAATCGATCTTCAGCGTAGAAATCAATGCAGAGAAAGGGACACTGCGGGTATTTAAACCACGTGAGAATATCGATCTTCTGAAGACAGATGAAGGATCCGCTCCCACCACAGACCATGATATCGTGATCATGAATCTCTATGCGGATCGAAATAAGCTCAGCGTTGGAGACCGCATTTCACTTGCCGGCGAAGAATTCACAGTATCCGGGATCGGCTGCATTCCGGATTACAATCTTCCGGTAAAGAGCTTCTCCGATATGACCGCAGATCCGGAGAATTTCGGCATTGCCATTGTCAGCAAGGATACATATGACAAACTCATCATCTCGGGAAAGACCGGCGGAGAAACCTTTACCTACGCATACCGCCTAAAGGACGGTGCGACACACCGCACACTGAAGGATGCACTAAAGGAGCTCACCATAGACTCGAAGGTTCCCGGTACAGATTCCGTTATGAAAATGTCCAACCTGGAGAGCTTCAGCGAAAACAAGGACAATCCGCGGATCGCCAGCGATGCTGCCAGCGACGTGATCCTGAAGCGGCTGGTGAGCCTTGTGGCCGGTGCGATCCTGGTCATGCTCTTCGCCTACGTGATCTCCGTATTCATCATCCACCAGATCAACGAGGAAAGCAGCGTCATCGGAACCCTTTATTCCATGGGTGTGAAAAGGTCCACTCTCACGCTTCATTACATCCTGCTTCCGACAGTGATCACCTTCATCGCCGGTCTGATTGGAATGCTCCTGGGCTTCTCTCCCATCGGCGTTGATTTTCAGATGCAGGACAGCTATCTCTATTACAGCATTCCGAAGATGAAACAGGTTTACCCGCTTTACATCATCCTCTACTGTATTGTGATGCCGCCGCTCATTTCCATCCTCGTAAATGCCCTTGTGATCCGAAAGAAGCTTTCCCGGACAGCACTCTCTCTCATTAAAAATGAGCAGGAGCACCTTCTGAAGCGGAATCACGGAACCGCACGGAGTAATTCACGAAACAACAAGAAAGGGCGCGCATTTTTACTTCAATTCACCGGACGTCAGATGTCCCGCGAAAAAAGAGGTGTATTTACGGTAGTGATCGGAATGACCGTTGCCCTACTGATCTTCATGATCGGTCTCAACTGCTCTGTTCTCTGCAACAATGTGAAGACGGAGAATCTGGCGGACATCAATTACGAATATATGTACCTGTTAAAATATCCCACCGAGCAGGTACCCGAAGGAGCCGAGCCCTGTCTGGTAAAGAACCTGTCCGTGAACTATCTGGATTATTCGCTGGATGTAAATGTGATCGGTATCGATCAGGACAATCCCTACTATCCGTTCCGCACCAGCGGTAATAAGAAGGATCTTGTGATCGCATCCTCCACCGCCCAGAAGTATGATCTCTCCGTCGGGGATACCTTCATCATGGACGATACCGCTGAGGATATCCGGTACGCTTTCAATGTATCTGAAATTGTACCTTACTCCATCGGACTGACTGCCTATATGGATATCGACTCCATGCGGGAGCTGTTTGGCGAAAGTAAGGATTATTACAATATGCTCCTCTCCGATAAATCCCTTTCCATTGAAAGCTCCCATGTGTATTCCATTACGCAGCGAAGCGATGTGGAAAATGCAGCCGGGATCTTTGTGGATCAGATGATGTCACTGGTCATCATCCTCATCACAGTATCCGTGCTCATATTTATCGCTGTCATGTATCTTATGCTGAATGTTATGATCGACCGGGCATCCTTCGGTATCTCTCTTGTCAAAATCTTCGGATACCGGATGAATGAGATCCGAAAGGTCTATCTGGACGGAAACTTCTACGCTGTCATGCTGGGGGCATGCATCATCATCCCCCTGGTAAAGCTGGCTGCCGACTCCATCTATCCCTTCTTTATCGCAAATACAGCCATGGGCATGAATCTGCATTTTGAATGGTATCTGTATGTAGGTGTATTCCTGGGAATCCTGGCTGTATACCTGATCATCAGTACCATCCTAACACATAAGATCAAGAAGATCGTTCCGGCAGAAGTATTGAAGAATCGGGAATAAACCGCGAGCTATTCGTAATTAATCAAAAAAGAACCGTGTTATCAGCGAGTCCGACTCGCCGATAACACGGTTTTTCTGAATAAATTAAAATCTTATTTCTTTCTGTAGCCGGTGATCACCGTCATCAAAAGACAGAAGATCATTGCCCATGCAAAGAATTTATGCTTTTTCATCTGTTTTCTCCTTCCTGTCGCTGAGAAGCGGCGTCATGCTCTTCAGTCCCAGCGCAATGGTGGAACCGTTATGCAGAAGCGCCGATGTAGCCGGGGGGAGAATCCCTGCGATACCAAGCATGATCAGTGCCGTGTTGAAGCCCACGATGGTCCGGTAATTGAACCGAATCCGCTTCATGAGCTGTGTGCTGATCTTTCGAAGTGTCACGATGCTTTCCAGATGTGAGGAATTCACTGTGATATCCGC
>CAMPAX010000190.1 GCA_946633495.1 uncultured Lachnospiraceae bacterium
GTTGTAAAAAATGTCATAAACTGCTATACTGAATTATACGGGTTGAACAAAAAAACGGTTGGGAATGCGTTGGCAGACAGGGGGACTTACAGCTATGGGATTGACTGTTTCTTTTCATCATGCGTTGCGGATGAAGCGTGCACAAGTGATTATTGTATCCGAAATGGATGACCGTCGGATCTGAAGGGACAGTATGTCCTACGTCAGGTTTGGAGGTCTTTTTCTATGGAGCTGCACCTGCGGGTGAAAGTCAGTGAGGCCGGGCAGGCGTTATAGGTGATCAGTTCATTTCTTGAGGAGACCGGTTATGGATGGAGTAGTCAGAAGCAGAAAGGCTGTATTATACACGGTTTTGGATGGAATACTGTCCACCGCCGCTTTATTGATCGCTATTTTTGACATTACCCGATATCTGGAGGGGGATGTTCAGGATTATTATTTCATGATCCTTTTCCTTATGTTAGCTGCCCAGAAGGTGGTTCATGCTCTTCTCAGGTATGAAAAGAAAGAAAAGAAAGTAGCACGTATATTCATATCGGCAGGAATCTACCTGCTGTCGACGTTTTTTTGCATTATTTCAGACGGCTCCATAGGGTCAATGAAATTACTGGTGGTTTTTCTTTTCATGGATCTGATCATCGGCAGAGTCTATGCGACAATCAGCTGTATAAGATGGAGAACCAGGATTCTGAATATAATGATCGGTTTGTTTTGGACATATTGTGCGATAGGCTGCATGTTCGTCAAAAGTGTGGATGAGATCGCATTGCTTGTCCTGGTACTGCTTGGATATATCTGCCTGCAGTGTCTGTTTCATATCATCGCAATGTCCTTCTCCCAGATCAAGCTGAATATCCTGATGAAGATCATACGGAGAACCTATGCGTTGGAAATCCTGTTCGGACTGGGAATGCTGATCATTTCATTCTCCTATGTTCTGCAGTATTTTGACCGGGATACATTTCACTCATTTGGGGACGGACTCTGGTACTGCTTTGCAGTTGTAACGACGATCGGATTTGGTGATATCGCAGCGGGTTCCCTGGCGGGAAGGATCCTTTCCGTGATTCTCGGGATCTATGGGATCATCGTAGTATCATTGATCACATCGATCATCATCAATTTCTACACAGAAGTTAAGAATGATACGGATGATACGGAAGAAACAGATGATGGGATGGAAGAGAACGAGGAACAGAAGCTGGATGCAGAGATCCTGGAACTACGTCAGAAACTGGAATTGCTGACTGAGAAGAAAAGAAGAATCACGGAGAAGGATAAATCTCTCCCCAATGACAATGAAGGGAGTAATGCTGAGTAATTCCGGGGACGATAAATGGGGAGGATATATAAGTTATGGGTGATGAAACAAAAACAATGACTGAGGTTGTATCGGAGACTGCGGTTGATGCCGTGACGGAGAAGAAGGAGGGAGAAGCAAATGAGACTGCTTCAGTAGAGGAAAAGGTGGAGGAGATTGCCTCTGTAGAGGATAAGGATACGGTAAAGGAAGAGAAAAAGAAGAGTAAAAGGATCTCGATGTATGATGTGACTCCGGAGAATGACACCACTAAGTTCAAGGGGATATTCTCCTATCGCCATTTCAGGATCGCAGGATGGGTATGTATGGCGATGGCTTTGACCAATATCATGATCGGTTTGGGAATGAAGCTGTCTTCGCGGGTGGCCGAGAAGTATTCCGGTGTTCATGATGTATTATCCTTCTTCGCAGAACTGGGGGTTTTCCTCTTCCTGTTTGCCAACTTTGCAGTGATCATTGATAAGAAATCCAGCTATAAGAAGCTCTTCATCATGTATGGGGCGCTGAGCGCCGGATTCGTACTGCTTTTTGCGGACGTATATTATCGATTTTTAGGCGGGATCGTCGGATCGATCAATGATGAAATGGGAACGACCATTGATACTTCAGATCTGATGAGTGGAGGATTTCAAGCCTTTAATATTTTCCTGGATATGCTTCTCTGTACAGCAGTGGTCTTCTTCATTGATTACAAACCGACGAAATTCTTCGTCGGAAAGAAGCTTTACATCTTCCGGGCTTTTGCGGCACTCCCGATTCTCTATGAGCTTGCATGTATACTTCTTAAGTACTTTGCGACCGTGGATGGTCTGAAGCTCCATCCTATGGTATCGCCCTTCCTTACCACAAAACCGGTACTCTGCTTCCTCCTTTTTGTACGGATGGCCTTTTATGTGAAGGGCAGGGAAACCAAGTTCCTGAACCATGGAAAGACATTGGAGGATTACGATGCTTTCATGAGGACCAACAGGAACTCTCTCCAGTTTGCAAGAAAATTTGCGTTAATGACATTGCTCTATGGTTTTATCGATCTGGTGGTAGTTTTGATCCTGGTAATCCTCAGGCTTGTAAATGCAGGTCTATTACAGGCCTTTCTGGATGCCGGGGCGGATAATCAGGAGACTACGCAGCTGCTGGATTATGTCCTGGGAGAAGCAAGAGCTATCGGTTTCGGAGGCGCGGTCTCAATGATATTCATTGTACCGTTCATTTTCTTCTTCTCGTACTCGAAGAGATATAAAAAGTCAAAGGTTGATACCTTGATCCCGGTTGGCGCCGTAGCTGTGATCGGTCTGGTTGTCATTGAAGCCGGCCGCAAGCTTCTCATGCTGATGCCGGAAAAGATCGCCAAACTGATGGGATTATAGAAAGCATAAAGAAAACATAAAGGAGGAGAAGTGTATGAGGTTAAAAAGAAGGATTCAATGTACAGCGATCCTGACAACGCTTTGTGCGGGGATGTTGTTCCCCATGGCGGCACATGCGGAAGGAGAGTATGAGACACCGGAGGGTATTACGCAGAAGAGTGTGACCTACCACTTTTTTGAAGAAGACACTACGGGAGAGTTGAATGTTATTTTCAAGGAGGACATGCCTTCCGTTCCGTATATTGACGCGGCGGATTACATGGGCAAGATCATGATCCACGAGTTTAAGGAAGAAGTAAAGGACGGGAAGGTTGTAGTGTCCGGTGAACCCGGAACCTTTACAGTGGATGCGGAGAAGGATCAGGTAACCTTCAATGATTATCATTCCATGTTGAATGACGGGAATTTCTATATCAGACCGGGCTCTGCAGCTGATATTCCATATATAAAGGCATCCACCATTGATCCGCTGGGCGAGGTTAAACCGACGACGCTTGATCTGTCGAAATATAAGATCGATCTTCTGATGGTAGACGGAAAGGCATATTTCCCGCTTACAACCATCAGCGATCTGTTCTGCTCATCCCTTGTTACGGCAGAATATGTGAATGGAGAGATCAACTTCGTCTTCTCGCTGGAAAACTTTGTGACAGGTGAGATGACGGAAAGTTATGTTGACAGAAGTGCTCTCTATGAGATCCAGGAGAGACCAAAGGATGCAGCAGAGTACACCTACAATGAGATGTGCTTCCTGTTTGATAAGATTTACGGAAAACCGTCTCAATGTGAATTTGCAAATGTCATCAGGGAGAAGGGGTTTGATCAGGCACTGGAAACCTATGATGAGATGACAAAAACCATCAAAAACTATCTTCAGTCCACAGATCCGGCAGAGTTTTCTCTTGGATTAACACTGCTTCAGGGGTATATGTTTGACGGCGGACATACAACGACCAACTTAGAGTTGCTCACCGAGCTTGGAGGTGTCTACAACACCTCATGGCTTTACAACGCGTGCAGTATTTTAAAATGGGCAGAACAGTATCCGCAGGTGGTTGACATCGTTTTGCAGAGCCAGAAGAAAAGCGCACTTCAGCAGCAGTTCCAGACAACACGTGCAAAGGTATTTGAGGAGAGAGGATATCAGAAGGTATGGGAAGGGGATGGCGGATGTACGCTCTACAGAAGCGGCAGGACCGTGATCTTCAGTTTTGATTCCTTTAATCAGGTGGTTACACCGTGGTTCAAGAAGGCGCTGGATTATTCGGCAGAGAATGGCATTAAGAACTTTATCATTGATCTTTCCTGTAACGGTGGCGGTGATTCTTCTGTATTATGCTATATGGCAGCGGTACTGAAGAATAAGGACCGGAATTCGAATGTGGCAAGTATGTCGATCCGTGATGAGGTGACCGGTGGTGAATATCGGTCGAATTTCATCCTGGATCTGAACCTGGACGGAAAGTTCGACGATGCGGATAAGAAAGTATATTATGACCTTGACTTTGCCGTCCTTGCGTCACCATTTTCTTTCTCCTGTGGTAATCTTGCTCCGTTTGTTGCAAAGGATCAGGGGATTATGATCATGGGAGACAGATCCGGTGGCGGAGCATGTTCCATCATGAAAGCCTATACCGCAGACGCACATTTTATGGCAGTATCCAGCAGCCAGTATTTTATCTGTGAAAGCGGTGCAGATGTTGACCTGGGTGTGGAAGTTGATGTTAACCTGATGAAGAAGACAGCCGACGGTCAGTATGATAACAGTGCATTCTATGATCTCGATGCTCTCGGCATATATATGAATGAGTTCTACGGTACGTACTCCAATGAATGGGTGGACGGAAAGTGGTACAACAAAGATGCTAAACAGAACTACCGGGGAATCGGTAAGTGGCATAAGAGCAGCAAGGGCTGGTGGTTCGGAGACAACCTG
>CAMPAX010000191.1 GCA_946633495.1 uncultured Lachnospiraceae bacterium
TCCGATGTCCGTTGTCCACCATGGGATTCCCGCAAGTCCCACATTCTGTCCTGCGATCACCTGATCCTTAAAGGATTCGAAGTTACTCTGTACATCACCGGTCCAGAGCAGGGTGTGATACTTCTGTCCGCCCACCCAGTTGGAACGGATGAGGCTCACGAAATCGGTATCGCCATCCGCCGTAAGGCCGTTATAGAACGCTTCCGCCGTCTTCTTCGGATATTCATTTACCACCTTACTGCCGCGCCCGGTATAATAACGAACATTGTTAAAATCATACTTCACCTGATCCGGCTCGCAGTTGTCCAGCCAGAAAAGATCGATGCCGAGATCCCGGTAATTCTTCTTGCATTTCTCCCAGATATACTGCTGAGCTTCCGGGTTAAAGTAATCGATGGTTCCGCAGTCTCCCTGGTAGTCATAGGTCTGTTCGGAGCCCAGCTCTGTCCGGGAAAGCAGCCCTTTCTCATACATCTCATAGAAGTTTTCGCTTCGCTTATCCACAGAGGGCCATACGGATACCATAACCTTGGTTCCCATGCCGTGCAGTTCATCCACCATGGCACGTACCTTATCCTCCGGCCAGTAGACAGGATCGAAGCGCCAGTCGCCCTGATAGGGCCAGTGGAAGAAATCAATGACGATAACATCCAGCTTGATCCCCAGCTCCTGATATTTGTGTGCCACCTCCAGGACTTCCTCCGGGGTACGGTAACGAAGCTTGCACTGCCAGAGTCCGAGGTAATCATCCTTCATCACCGGTGCACGTCCGACGCAGGCAGTATAATTCTCCACCAGCTTCTTCGGCGTCTCTCCTACGGTGATCCAGTAATCCAGTTCGTCTGTCTCCTCAGCGATCCATTTTGTGATATTATTTGCAAATGTCACTTCGCCGGGAGCGGGATTGTTCCAAAGCATACCATACCCCTGATCGGAGACGAGGAAAGGAACGGACACCTGGGAATTTCTCTGCTCCAGCGGAAGCACGCAGCCCTTCAGGTTCAGGTACGGATGCTGATACTGTCCCATACCGAACAGCTTCTCTCCCGGATTCGATTCGAATCTTGCAGTGAGCTTAAAGGAATCGGATCCGATGCCCTGATATTCCCGGGACAGGATCTTAAAGCAGATGGATTCCTTGCGGATGGAACCGCCATAGAAGCTGTAATATTCCTGAAGGATGAGCTTCCAGTCAGCGCCGTCCTTCTTGTAAAAGCAGAGAATACCAACTGAATTTACGGTTGCTCTGATATCTCCGTTTACGATCTCCGCAGATTCCTTCGCTATGGATACTGCCGCCGTCTTCGGGACATCTTCCGTCAGTGCGTGATCTGTCTTGGGAAATGTCGGAAGTATGGTGGAGCGGACACGGAGTCCGTCGGTTCCCCAGCCTTCAACGCGCAGGGTTTCATTGCGAAGTCGTGCGATCAGGGCACCTTGTTCCTCATAAAATCTGATCATGTGGGTAGTTCTCCTTTTCTTTGATTATTTCATCCTAAAGGTAATTTTCTTAAAGCTTCCTGCTCCGAAAAATGTATGATTTATCATTAGTCCTGTATCATGCATAATACCTTCGGAAGCTCCGGATCATCGGTTTCAAAGTATTCGGGCAGGCGGATCTGCATGCCGTCATCCGTCATCCAGAACCTGCAGGGAATCCGGTCGATTGCCTTCTCCCTCTCTTCGAAATGATCCTTCGGATCCTTCTTTTCTGATTCGATTTTTTTAATCTCACGCTTCTCTAAAAGCAGTTCCACACGGCTGATATGACCGAGATACGCCGGTCGATCGGGCTGCGCTTTCCTGTTGAGGGAACAGATCTTCACGATACCGTCCGAAGGTGTCTTCATCAGGAAAATGTAAAGCTTTCCATGGTTCACGGTGAACCGGATATCTTCCTCTGTATAATTCTTCTCCTCTTCGGAGAAGGAACCGGTCTTATCCTCTGTGGGGCCTTCCTTACAGATCCTCCATGGCTTCGCTCCGTAGATCGCTTCCCCATTCACCCGGATCCATCGGCCAAGCGCGGACAGGATCTTCTTATCTCCCTCGGGGATCGTCCCGTCTGCCTTCGGACCGATGTTGAGAAGCAGATTTCCGTTTCGGCTTACCACATCGATCAAGGTGCGGATGATCACTCCCGGAGTTTTATATTCAAGCGTATCGGTGTAACACCAGGAATTCCATGCCGACGCGGTATCCGTCTGCCAGGGGAAGGCTTTCATATCCGGGAAGCCGCCGCGCTCCACCTCTACGATACCGCTGCCGAAGGCCAGAGCCTCATGCTTGTAGCAGACAGCTGTGGGGCGTCCGTTTCTTACTCCCAAATTATAATAATAAGCCAGAAACCGCTTTAAATACGGCTCAAATGCTTTATGCTGGATCCACCAGTCAAAGTATAGCAGTTCCGGCTGATAACGGTCAACCAGTTCTACGGTACGGATCAGCCAGTCCGCGAGATAGGTCTCGTTCGGAGCCGGCTCGCTTTCCATATCAAAATTGTCCCGTTCCGGCATGGCCGGTTCGTAGAAATCCCAGGGATCCGGTACCCGTAATGCCGGATCACTCTTTGGAATGTCCCGCCGATGAAAGGCTTTATCATCGCTAAACCGCCGAGACGCATCGGATTCTTTCATCTCCGCTTCCTCTGCGGCAGTTTTCGCGCGCCGGATATCACTGTCATATTCCATGCCATGTCCCATGAACCACCAATGCTCCGCACGATGGCTGGAGGTACAGAAATGCATTCCTTCTGCTTCCGCAGCTTCCTTCAGTTCTTTCAGAATATCACGATGCGGTCCCATGTTCACGGCGTTCCAGTCTGACAGTTCACTGTCGTACATCTGAAATCCGTCATGATGCTCCGCCACCGGAAATATATATCCCGCACCTGCTTCCTTAAAAAGCCGGATCCATTCCTTCGGATCAAACTTCTTTGCAGTCAGCATCGGAATAAAATCCTTATAGCCGAAGGAAGCATGAGGTCCGTAGGTATCGATGTGATGCTGATACTCCTCTGTCCCCGGGATATACATATTCCGGCTGTACCATTCGTTTGCAAAGGCAGGGACACTGTAAGGACCCCAGTGGATAAAGATCCCCAGCTTCTTTGTACCGAACCAGGAGGGAACCCTCATCTCGGATAAGCTGTCCCAGTCCGGCCGGAAGGGGCCCTGGGCAATCCCTGAGTCAATATGTTTCAGCCACGCATCTTTGTCGTATGTCTTCATTCAGAGCCCTTTCTGAATCAATTTTTGGAATTCGCGTCATTGGTGGAGATTCCGTCTGCTCCGGGCACATAATCAAATGTAATCTCGATGGTCTGTACGTCTCCGCATTCTTTTTCCAATACAGTAGGTGAGCAGCCGACCGTTCCGCCGCCACGGGTTCTGGCATCATCCGGCACCTTCGGGACCCATTCATTATAGAGATTGCTTCTGGTGCAGAGGCCGTCATCCGAGGATGTGTAGTTTCTGCCATTCATCTTATATTCTTCTCCATTGATCAGGATCTGCTTGATATCAATGATATATCCGGGGAAGAGTTCCTCCCCATTTGCGATACCGATGGCGGAGAAAGCGGTTCCGATGGACTTTCCTGCATCTGTTCCCGTAAAGTCCAAAGCCACGGTATAGGTTCCTTCACCGGTCACCTCCACATCCGTCGCCTTGACCCCAAAGGTCTTGGAATCCGGGTCGTAGGTATCCCCTACGCTGTATACGATATTCCAGTCCTGGGAATCCCACATGATCCATGCAATAGCGGTTCCGTCTCCCGCCAGTTTCTGGTTCGTATCAAAGGTCTCCGGTGCTCCGGCTAAGGCTTCCGCCATTTTCTTTTCCGCAGATGCCTGTATGTTCTCGTAACTTGTAGAACTCTGGTTCTCGTAACTGTTATCCAGCAGGAAGCTGCGGACATCGTCGTTGATCCACTGATGGGTATTTCTGTCCAGCATATTGCCGGTATCCCACAGCAGAGGCACATAGCCGTAAAGGTCGCAGTTAGCAAAGAAATTTTCATACCAGAGCATCCAGTTGGGCTTCATCTCCCGGTTGGAGGTAGGAAGAACTCCGCACTCACCGATGATCACGCCATAACCCTGCTCCGTAAATACCGACAGATTCTTCATCAGCGTGTTCATCTCTTCGTAGTTCTTTTTGGTTCCCCAGGTAGAGGACCCGCTGCTGCCGCAGTAACTCCACGGAGTGTAATAATGCACGGAAAGGAAGAGTTTATCCTTTGCGGTGTCCGTCGGCATATGCCAACGGGAATCCAGAGTCTGGGTGATATCCGTACCGTAGCCCGGGATCAGAAGAAAACGATTCGTGTTCTTTCCGCCCAGGGAACGGATGGTATCCACGAAAAGCTGGTTCACCTTATTGGCGGTTTCATAACACTCATCCTTGGTAAGACCGTTGCCGTCTTTAACGATGGGATTTCCGATATCATTGAAACGGTCTCCCAGTTCTTCATTTCCTCCCTCAAGGATAAGATGCTCGTCATAGTCCTTAAAGGTTGTGCCGATCTGCGTCCACATCTCTGTGAAGATCTGATATCCGATCTCCCGGCGGGAGGCATCCTTCTCACCGAACACACCCCACCACTGTCC
>CAMPAX010000192.1 GCA_946633495.1 uncultured Lachnospiraceae bacterium
GGATCCTTGCTGCCATTATGTGCATTTGCATTTCGGCGGTCTCCTTCTTCGGAACGCCGGAGGAGAAGACGGGGGGAGACTTCACGCTGGCGGCGTCTTCGAAGGAGGTCAATTCAGAGGATGATTTCAACACCATGCTGGCGGACCAGATCTACCGGCGGGAGGTGCTGGAATACTATACGGTAAAGAATAAATCTTTGGGGAAGCAGATCGTTTATTCGGATCTTACTTCATTTCAAAGTCATGTCAATCGGACCGATCCGTTAAAAAGCGGATGTTATCTCAGTTATTATTTCAGTACGGTGTATTACACCTACAGCGGTACGCAGCTGAAGGTGATGGTGGTTTATCCGTTCCAAAAGGAAGAGATGGATGCACATTTCGAGAAGATGGATCGTCTGGCGGAGGAGCTGAAGGGTGAGACGGAATACGACACCGTGAAAAATGTGCATGACTACCTGATCAAAAATTTCGAGTATGACCACAGCACTGACATGGCAAATCACACAGATATTGACGGATTTCGGGACGGAAGGATGGTCTGCTCCGGATACGGACTGGCGACCTACTATCTGCTGAACAAGGTGGGAATCCGGACCGAGATCATTACCGGCGGATCGGGAGATCCTCCCTCCGACACCGCCACGCATTTGTGGAACATGGTGTGTGTGGACGGAAAATGGTACAACCTGGATGTGACCTGGGATGATGAGGGCGGAGAAGGTGTGGGTTATGAGTATTTTCTGAAAAGTGATGCGGATTTTCCGAAGCACCGACGTCTCGGAATGTATGACAACACCTATTACAATACCCTGGTTTCCGGGAAATCCTATCCGATGCCGAAGACCTTCAACAAAAACTGGCTGATCCTCGGGGCTTCGGTACTCTTTCTGCTGGGCGTGATACTCTGGCGCAGGAAGAAGGCGGCGCAGGATAAAGAGCGCTATCGCGGATATGTGGTGCCGGAGGAAGGCGGCTTTGATCCGTACCCGAACCAGAGCGCAGATGGCGTATATCAGGGGCAGAATGTAAATGACGGATATCCAAACCGGGGTGCAGGATACGGACGCGCAGGTAACACCGACGGCAGGGCGTCCCGGAATCGGGAAGATGCGAATTGGAAGGACTTTATCTGACAGGTTTTTCAGGGATGACAGATCATGCGAAGGGGATTTACTACCGGAAGCTGTGCAGCGGCCGCCGCGAAAGCGGCAGCATGGATGCTTCTGACCGGACAGAGAAAAGAGAAGATCAGGATCATAACGCCGGCGGGGATTCCTTTTGAGGCAGAGATACTGGACCTGGAGGCTTCAGAGCAGTACGTGTCCTGCAGTGTCCGAAAGGATGGCGGCGATGACCCGGATGTGACCACGGGACTGCATATCACGGCACGCGTGGAACAAAGATCCAAGGACAGTCCCGGGAAGATGAGAAGAGAGAAAAAAGGGAGAGAAGGGCGCGAGCCGGAACGGGAAGCGGACAGCGGCACCAAAGGGACGAAAGTCATCATCCGCGGAGGCGAAGGCGTCGGGACCGTGACACAGCCGGGACTGGACCAGCCGATGGGAGAGGCGGCCATCAATCACGTTCCCCGGGAGATGATCACCCGGGAAGTTACCGAGGTGATGGATCTTCTGGATGAAGCAGGTCCGCTTACGGTTACCATTTCCGTCCCGGGAGGAGAGGAATGCGCGAAGAAAACCTTTAACCCGAGGCTGGGGATCCATGGTGGGATCTCCATCATCGGAACCAGTGGGATCGTGGAGCCCATGAGTGAAAAAGCACTTACGGATACCATTCGTCTGGAGCTGAGGCAGCGCTATCTTCAGGGGCAGCGGACAGCAGTGGTGACGCCGGGAAATTATGGGATGGATATGCTTCGGAAGGCATACGATTACGATCTGGACCGCGCGGTGAAATGCAGTAATTTTATCGGCGATACCATAGACATGGCGGCGGAAGAAGGTTACCTTAGGATGGTACTGGTCGGCCACATGGGAAAGCTGGTCAAATGTGCCGGTGGTGCGATGAACACCCATTCCCGCTATGGCGACCGGAGGATGGAACTTCTGGCAGAGGCAGCGGAGAGAGTGAACTCCGCAGGCGTTGCTTCACTCCCGGCGGAGGGAAAGGCCGAAAATGCGAGAGAATCAGCCGAAGGGGACGCGTCCGAAGAAAACGTGTCCGATGGTGAGGCAATCCGGGCAGAGGTGATCCATCAGATCCGGACGTGTGTTTCCACGGAGGCGGCCCTGGGACTTCTCTCCGAGGAAAAGGCACGGGAGGTATCCCGGGTGATCCTGGAAGAGGCGCTGGAGCATTTACGTAAAAAAGCAAACGGACGGATACGGATCGAGCTGATCCTTTACACCAATGCACAGGGGATCCTGGCGGAAAGTCCCCTGGCAGTGGATTGGCTGAAGGGAATGGGATAGGAGGTCATATGGTACATTTTGTTGGGGCTGGTCCCGGAGCCGTGGACCTGATCACGGTACGGGGACAGCGTCTTTTGTCGGAAGCAGATGTGGTAATATATGCGGGATCCCTTGTGAATCCGGAGCTTCTGTCACTTTGCAGAGAGGATACGGAACGATACAACAGCGCGGAAATGGATCTTCCTGAAATTCTGGAGACCATGAAACAGGCGACGGAGGAAGGGAAAGAGATCGTGCGTCTGCATACAGGAGAGCCCAGTCTCTACGGTGCGGTCCGGGAACAGATGGACGGACTGGATCGGCTGGGGATCCCCTATGACAGCTGTCCGGGCGTTACGGCAGCTTTCGGAGCTGCGGCACAGCTGAATATGGAATTTACGCTCCCCGGCGTGTCCCAGTCCCTGATCCTGACAAGGCTGGAGGGAAGAACTTTGGTACCGGTCTATGAATCCATGGAGAGCCTTGCGGCGCATCAATGCTCCATGGCGATCTATCTTTCCGCCGGCATGCTGCCGGAGCTTGCACGAAAACTGATGATCGGAGGAAGGTCCGGAGATACTCCCGTGGCTGTGATCTACAAGGCTACCTGGCCGGAGGAGAAGAGAGTGCATACCACCATTTCCAGAATGGCGGAGGAGGCAGCGAAAGCAGGCATCGACCGTACGGCGGTGGTGTTGGTGGGGGACGCAGTCATCGGAAGCGGCTATCAGAATTCCAGGCTGTATGATCCGGCCTTTGAGACAGGTTTTCGGACTGCAAGAGAAACAGGACAGGAATAAAAAAGAACTCGAAATGTAATAAAACGTAATAAATCAAAATAAAACCAAATGAAAAACATGATAAAACTGAAATAAGGAGAGATGTGTTGACTGACATGGATGTGATGAAGATTTACTTTGACATGGACGGCGTTCTTGCGGATTTTGACCGCGGAGTACGGGAGTTCTGTCATATGGAACCGACCCCTCAAAATGAGGGGTGGAGACCGGGAATGGATGATCCCATGTGGGCAAAGGCAAAGATGGTTCCGCATTATTATGATCGACTGGAGCTGATGCCGGGGGCAAAGGAAATGTTTGACCGGGTGTATCAGAAGTACGGTGCGCGTTGTGAGATCCTGACCGGGATCCCGAAGCCGAAGCGGGGTATGGTTGGCGCGGCAGAGGATAAGGTTACCTGGGTACGCAGACTCCTGTCAAAGGACGTGGTGGTAAATACCGTATACCGGGAGGAAAAGCCGGATTACTGTTCCGGGAAAAACTGTATTCTGATCGATGATCTGAAGGCGAATATCCAATCCTGGGAAGAGATCGGAGGAACCGGGATCGTTCATGTAACTGCAGAAGATACCATTCGGACGCTTGAAGAGATGGGGCTTCTGTGAGCGCGGAACTATGTCAGAGGATCTGACAAGGCGATCGGTTTTGACTGCTGCAGGATAATAAAGCTTCCTGCTGGTTTATGATATGTTGAGAATTATTACTTTTACCCGTCAGGGCTGCGTGCAGGCGAAGGCTGTTGCAGATGCGATACCCTCACGGTTATATCGTAAATTTCATATGGATGACGCGGTACACGCAGTATCCCGGGACACAGTGCAGCATAACGCGATTCAGAATAATGCGGTTCAGAATAACGAGGCTCAGAATAATGCGGTTCAGAAAAATGCAGCTGCCGGGGACAGCGCTTCCATGGACGATATCGTGAATTTTCATCCGGTTACGGAAGCGCTTTCTGACTGGGCATCGGAGGGATTTGAAGCAAAAGATCCGCTCCTTTTTATAGGAGCAGCGGGGATCGCAGTCCGGGCCATCGCGGGTTCTCTTCGAAATAAACTGACGGATGTTCCGGTACTGGTGATGGATATGGAGGGAAAGTTTGTGATCCCGATCCTGTCCGGTCACTATGGAGGCGCAAATGCTCTCGCGAATCAGATTGCGGAGGTGACCGGGGCAGCGGCGGTGATCACCACGGCCACGGACCAGGTGGGTGCGTTCGCGGCAGATCTCTTCGCCAGGAAGCACGGGATGCGGATCCGGAATCCGAAGGCACTGCCCTATGTGTCCGGACGGGCGGTTGCGGGGGAGACGATCCGGATTTCCTGGGAAGAATATATACATCCCAAGGACTTTGAAGATGACACGAAAGACGGTGCCGGCCACGA
>CAMPAX010000193.1 GCA_946633495.1 uncultured Lachnospiraceae bacterium
GCAGCTGGCAGATATGGAAAAGGCCGTGGCACAATACAAGCAGCAGGATGAGGACGTTCTGTCCTACGCTCTGTTCCCGCAGGTTGCAACGGAATTCTTCCAGTATCGTGAGGCACAGCAGAAGAAGGTAGATGTAAGCAAGGCAGATACAAACAATATGACCTATCCTGTATAAGGGATCAGGAATCATAATCGAAACCGCTGCGACCCAAGATCGGCCGCGGCGGTTTTTTTGGTATTCGTAAATGGGATTCTGTGGTAGAATAAGAGTGGCGGTCATATCTGCCAAAGAACGTCAGAAAGGTATGCAAAGATGAAGATTCGTACGAAGGAGCAGCAGATCATAGTTGATTTCTGGGCTGCGGTAGCCATGGGACATAAACAGAAGAAGCAGGTGATCCACGCGGAGGGATATCGCGCGGAGATGCACATTCCCTATATTCCGGATTTCAATGAGGATCACATGTTGAACCTGTATTATCCAAGTACCGCTTCCGACAGGACCCCGGGAACAGGAGACGGAAAACCCTCATCCGATCAGACGTCGGCGGAAAAGCTTCCCACGGTCATCAATATTCATGGGGGAGGCTGGATGTTCAGCCATTTGGATGATTCCCATGAATTTATGGCGGATATCGCTTCCAGAGGATTTGCGGTTATGGGGATGGGCTATCGGCTACTTCCCGGAAATGATCTTCGTGGGATCGTTCAGGATATTTTCTGCAGCCTGCATTGGCTGGAACGCTTCGGACCCATGCGGGGCTTTGATCTTTCCAGAGTACTTCTGACAGGGGATTCCGCCGGAGGACATCTGGCGCTTCTTACGGCCTGCATTCAGGAGAGCCCGAAGCTGCAGGAGATTTATGGCGTAGAGCCCGTGGATTTCAGGATCACCACCATCGGGATCAGCTGTCCGTGTCCGGATACGGATCATCTTTTTATCGTTCCCTCCAGGGAGGCGGATGCGTCAAAAATGTCCATGGCCTATAAGGAGCTGCTGCTGGGAGAGCAGGGAGAGGAAGCACCGAACAAAGATGCCATGAGCTTTGGAGAGACGATAGAATATGTAAATGACATCGGAAAGTTCCCTCCGGTTTTTCTGATCGGATCCGAGAACGAGAATCTTTATTATCAGACGGAGACGCTTCTTTCCCAGTTTGAGGAGAAGGGGATCCGGTATGAAGCTAAGATCTGGAAGAAGGAAGAGGGACCGCATCTTATGCATGTCTTTAATGTGGAGCATTGGGACTGGTATGAGAGCCGGATCACCAATGACCGGATGTTAAAGTATTTTATGGATTGCTGAGGACCCGGAAAAGATCCTTTCCGGTCCTGCTTTTTCGGAAACGGGGTTTTAGAAGATGCAGAAAATGATCATCGTCGGCGGAGGCGCGGCAGGCATGATGTGCGCGATCCACGCTTCGAAAAAATATAAGGTTCTTCTTTTGGAGAAGAATGAAAAACTGGGGAAAAAGCTTTTTATCACAGGGAAAGGAAGGTGTAATCTTACGAATGCCTGTGATGAAGAGACATTTCTGCAAAATGTGATCTCCAATCCCAAATTCCTGTACAGTGCGGTGGCGGCTTATCCTCCGGCCGAAGTAATGAAGTCCTTTGAAGAATGGGGACTTGCCATAAAGACGGAACGGGGGAACCGGGTGTTCCCGGCATCGGATCATTCTTCCGATGTGATCCGGACTCTGGAGCGGGAAATGAATCGTAACCATGTGGAGGTACGGCTGAATACGCATGTCCGGGGACTGATCACCGCCCCCGTAGGAGAATCCTCCCATGCGGTGACCGGAGTTCGTCTTGCGGACGGAACCCGGATTCTTTCGGATGTGGTTGTACTCGCTACCGGAGGCATCTCCTATCCGGGAACCGGTGCCTCAGGAGAGGGTGTGGATTTTCTGAAAAAGCTGGGGTTATCCATCCGCCCCTTCCAACCGTCTCTTGTCCCCATGAAGAGCAGTGAGGCGGTCTGCGCACCCATGATGGGGCTCTCTTTGAAAAATGTCGAGGTTTCCTTTTATCGGGAGAGTAAACCGAAGAAACCGGTATATAAGGAATTCGGAGAAATGCTTTTTACACACTTCGGTATCAGCGGTCCCATCGTTCTTTCGGCTTCGGGAAAGCTTCAGAAGCTTTTTACGGAAGACGGAATGCCGAAGGAAGGAATCGAGGCGAGGATCGACTGGAAACCGGCACTTGATCCGGAACAGCTGGATCAAAGGATCCTTCGGGACTTTGATGCCGGGAAAAACAGGACGCTTTTACATGGGGTAGAGGAGCTGCTTCCGAGACTTGCCATTCTTCCTGTACTTTCAGCTGCGGGTCTGGATCCGGAGAAACGGGTTCACGATGTGACACAGGAAGAAAGAAAAAGACTGACAGATACCCTGAAAGCGTTTTCACTTCCCATTACAGGGCTCCGGAGCTTTGATGAAGCCATCATCAGTGCCGGCGGACTTTCGGTGAAGGAGATCGATCCCAGAAGCATGGAGGTAAGACTCTTTCCCGGCCTTCGGGTAGCAGGAGAAATGATCGACTGTGATGCTCTGACCGGAGGCTTCAACCTGCAGATCGCCTGGTGCACCGCCCGCCTGGCGGCACAGTAACGCTGCAGCCGGTTCTGCCTTACTTCGGGTTACGGCAGAACCCTTTCCGAACTGCTTTGGCGAAATGACGTATTTTCTCTGCTGTACGATACAAAATCAGAAGGAGCGGTTATTATGACAAAAAGAAAAAGAAAACTTCGAATCCGGATCGCGATCCTTATCGGCTGTATCCTTTTTTTCCTGTCCCTGGGTCTTATATTCGGACTTGCGGATTACGTTATGAAGGTGAAACGTCAGACTCTGGAAGAGGCCTTTGCCTGGCAGAAGGATCATTATGATGTGTCCTTTTATGAGACACTTCGGAAAAAGAACTACGAAGTAAGGAGTGAGGATGGATATATTCTTCATGCCCAGCTCCTTTATCATCCGGAGCCATCCGATAAGTATATCATCCTGTCCCACGGCCATACGGACAACCGGATGGGAGCGCTGAAATACGTTCCCATGTATATGAGACAGGGATTCAACTGCATCATCTATGACCTTCGGGCGCATGGAGAAAATGAACCGGATTTCGTTACATACGGTGTCCGCGAGGGCATGGATCTGAACTGTCTCATCGAAGACACACGAAACAGATATCCGAACCTGACGAAGCTGGGACTTCACGGAGAATCTCTCGGTGCGGCCACCACCGTTACCTGCATGAAATATCATCCGAAGGTGGATTTTGCAGTGGCGGACTGTGGTTTTGCGGACATAGAGAATGTTCTGAGAGGAGTGCTGAAACGGTCTAAAATGCCGTCCTTCCTCGTGGATCTTGCAGATCTTGGAGGAAAGCTCCGATACGGTTATTCTCTAAAGAAGATGCGCCCCATTGATTCCCTGGCTGAGAACACGGTTCCTTTCCTCTTTATTCACGGAGAAGACGATGATTTTATCCCGCCCGAGAATTCCAGACGAATGGCGGAGGCAACCCGGGGAGAAAGCAGGATGATCCTTATACCGGGCGCCGGGCATGCGGGGTCTGTCTTTGCGGATCCAAAGACTTATGAGAAAGAAGTTGCGTCATTTCTGGCCGGGGTATAGAGCCCGGATCTGACGAATATTTTCCTTGTTTGGAATCTCTGAAAATGGTATAATTAATCAATGGGGGTAAGAAGTCGGAAAACTATACTTTATGGGGATAAAACATGCGCGTATTAAACAACGAAATAGCTGCAGAGCTTCTAAACCGCGTGGTAAAGATCACACATGAAGATCCGTTTGATCGTGAAGCTTACCTGAAATGGTTGAATGATGCCTGTGCCTATTACCAATTAGAGAAAGCTGTCACGGAATTTTATGTGGCGGCTATGATGGAACAACAGAAAAAGGGCGAAGTATTTTGTGATTTCGATACCGGAAGAGAGATGAAGGTCCTCACCCGGCTCCGGATCGTATCCAGGACGGGTGCCATCATTGTCGGAATTCTTTATACTGCGGCAGATGATCCCGGGCGAAGTCAGGAAGAGATAGATCAGTTGGATACACTGCTTCGGATTGTGATCGGTTTGGTGAGCCGGCAGCGTCTTATCCGTATGGTGGAGGAGTTTGGATTTCATGATATTGATGGATATAATAATTTCCGCGCCTTTGTCCGCTATCTGATGGTTGCAAATACCGAGAACCGTTTGGGCGGCAAAGTGGCATTTCATATTGATCTTCATAATTTCGCCATGGTGAATCAGGAGATCGGCCGGCAGAACGGAGATCATGTACTGAAAAACTATTACAGGATGCTTTCGGAAGCTATCGGTGATACCGGGATCGTGATCCGTCTGGGTGGAGACAAATTCGTCGGGATCTTC
>CAMPAX010000194.1 GCA_946633495.1 uncultured Lachnospiraceae bacterium
ATATCAGAAGGTATCCGCAGGACTGGATGCTTTCCTGGCTGAACATGGGCTGAAACGAAGAGGCAGGGAATATATATGCAGCAGGTTTGGAAATCCGGAAGATCCCTTTGATGAGAATATCGCATTATTCGCACATGGAGGCTCCGGAGCGGTACTCTTCGCACATCTCCTGAATCTTCCGCTGCCCTTTGTCCTGACGGCACTTCCATACGGCGTTTGCTCCATTTCCATCTTTGCGCTCTGGCCGGAGCAGAGCGAGGTGGTGATCCCAAGACTGGAGATATTCAATGACATGGGACATCTGGCAAATGTGCGGCAGGAGAAGCTTCATTTCGATAAATAATCCGCCGCATCGGCATTGTCATTTTAGGGAGAGCGTGATACAATACTGACTATCCGGATCGTGGATTTATGGGTTACACATGGCCGTGGAGTATCAGATGATCGTGCGGAACCGGCGGCATTGGTCGGCACTGCACCAACGAAAAGTGAGGAGAAGAACTTATGGAGATGGAATTCTATCGCTGCTCCCATTGCGGACAGATCGTTGAAGTAGTAAAGGGTACCGGAGTACCGATGATGTGCTGCGGTGAAAAGATGCAGAAACTGGAGCCGGGAACCACGGACGGAGCGCTGGAGAAACACGTTCCGGTGATCGAGGTATCCGGAAATACCGTGACTGTCAGTGTAGGCTCTGTTACACATCCGATGCTGGAAGCTCATTATATCGAGTGGATCGCGCTGCAGACCAGGCAGGGCTTCCAGAGGAAGAATCTTGCCCCCGGAGAAGAACCGAAGGCAGTTTTCGCATTGGTTGATGGCGATGAAATAGAAGCAGCTTACGAATATTGTAATCTGCACGGATTATGGAAGGCGTAGGAGCCGCACAGCGAATGCCTGATTTACGGAAGAGGGATGTTCCCGATCATACGATCGGAGCATCCCTCTTTCCGCATCTATTGCAACACAACCCGCAAGAAAAACATTTGACATCTTCCTTCAATGGTGTTATAACAGAATCAAATAGATTAGCACTCACCTCATTAGAGTGCTAACAGTATCAAAATCAGAAGGGAGTGATCTGTATGACACTTGAAAACTTTACCAAGAAATCAACCGAAGCCATCGAACTGACACAGAAGCTGGCGGATAAATACGGTCAGCTGGAGCTGCAGACAGAACATCTGCTGTATGCCCTGCTTACCATCGAAGACAGCCTGATCGTAAAGATCCTCACCAAGCAGGGGGTGGATGTGCAGGGACTTTCCCGCGAAGTAGAGCGTATGCTTTCCGCACTTCCAAGAGTATCCGGAGCATCTCAGGAACCATATGTGGGAAATGATCTTCGGAAGACGCTGGGAAATGCGGAAGATGAAGCAAAGAAGATGGGAGATCAGTACATTTCCGTGGAACATCTCTTCCTTGGGCTCCTGCGAAACGGAAGCTCCGGCGTGAAGAACCTTTTGAAGAAGCATGGGATCCGGGAGTCGGAATTCCTGGCTGTGGTGAAGGCTCTCAGAGACGGCAGAACCGTACAGTCGGATAATCCGGAGGACAGCTATGAAGCACTGGAAAAGTACGGGACAAGCCTGGTTCAAAGAGCGAGAGATCAGAAACTGGATCCTGTAATCGGGCGGGATACCGAGATACGGAATATCATCCGGATCCTGTCCAGGAAGACTAAGAATAACCCGGTGTTGATCGGTGATCCCGGCGTAGGTAAGACCGCGGCCATCGAAGGTCTGGCACAGAGGATCGTAAAGGGTGATGTGCCCGATTCTCTGAAGGATAAGGAGATATTCTCCCTGGATATGGGGTCCCTTATCGCAGGAGCAAAATATCGTGGTGAGTTCGAGGAAAGGTTGAAAGCCGTTTTGGATTCCGTGAAGAAATCCGATGGCCAGATCATCCTCTTTATCGATGAACTGCATACCATCGTAGGGGCAGGAAAGACGGAAGGATCACTGGATGCCGGAAATATGCTGAAGCCCATGCTGGCCCGCGGTGAATTGCACTGCATCGGTGCGACCACTGTGGATGAGTATCGGAAATATATCGAGAAGGATAAGGCCCTGGAGCGTCGGTTCCAGCCGGTCATGGTAAATGAGCCTACCGTGGAGGATACCATTTCCATCCTGCGTGGGATCAAGAACCGCTACGAAGTATACCATGGTGTCAAGATCTCCGACGGGGCACTGGTATCCGCGGCAACCCTTTCCAACCGCTATATCTCTGACCGGTTCCTGCCGGATAAGGCCATCGACCTGGTGGACGAAGCCTGCGCCATGATCAAGACCGAACTGAATTCCATGCCTGCGGAACTGGACGAGATCTTCCGGAAGATCATGCAGCTGGAGATCGAGGAAGCGGCGCTGAAGAACGAAGACGATAATCTGTCGAAGGAACGGCTGGCAGTCCTGTCCGGAGAGCTGGCGGAGCTTCGGGAGAAGGGTGCCTCCATGAAGGCAACCTGGGAACAGGAAAAGGGCGAAGTGGACCGGGTATCCCAGATCCGCGAGGAGATCGAACAGACCAAGGACGAAATCCAGATCGCACAGCGGAAATACGACCTTGCAAAGGCGGCGGAGCTGCAGTACGGGAAGCTGCCGAATTTGGAGAAGGAACTGGATCAGTTGGAGGAGAAGCTGGCGAAGGAAGGACGTCAGATGCTGCATGAGACCGTGACCGAGGATGAGATCGAGAAGATCATTTCCAAATGGACCGGAATCCCTGTGGCAAAGCTTTCCGAGTCGGAGCGGGCTAAGACACTGCATCTCCCGGAGGAATTACACAAAAGGGTGGTAGGTCAGGATACAGCGGTATCTCTGGTCTCCGATGCGATCCTCAGGTCCAGAGCCGGGATCAAGGATCCTACGAAACCCATCGGTTCCTTCCTGTTCCTGGGACCTACCGGTGTCGGCAAGACCGAGCTGGCCAAGGCGCTGGCGGAGGCACTGTTCGATGATGAGAACAGCGTGGTCCGGATCGACATGAGTGAATATATGGAGAAGCACAGTGTGGCAAGGCTGATCGGAGCGCCTCCGGGATATGTGGGCTATGATGAAGGCGGTCAGCTGACGGAGGCTGTGCGCCGGAAACCTTATGCAGTGGTGCTCTTTGATGAGGTGGAGAAGGCACATCCGGATGTGTTCAATGTGATGCTGCAGATCCTGGATGATGGACGGATCACCGATTCCAAGGGCAATACCGTAGATTTCAAGAATACCATTCTCATCATGACATCCAATATCGGTTCCCAGTATCTTCTGGACGGAATCGGTGAGGACGGGGAGTTCCTGCCGGATACGGAGGAGAAGGTGATGGGAGACCTTCGGAACTATTTCCGTCCGGAATTCCTGAACCGTCTGGATGAGACTATCCTCTTCAAACCCCTTACCGAGCGTGAGATCAGCTCCATCGTGGAACTCCTTATGGCGGATCTGAACAAGCGTCTTGCGGATAAGGAGCTGGCAGTGGAACTGACGGATGCCGCAAAGGAAGAGGTTGTCCGGAAGGGCTATGACCCGATCTACGGTGCACGTCCGCTGAAGCGGTATCTGCAGAAGAATGTGGAGACGCTGGTGGCCCGTGCAATCCTGCAGGGCACTCTTCGGATGGGTGATACCATAACCGTCGATGTACAGGATGGAAAACTTGTGACGCGGTAAAGGGCAGGTATTGCAAAAAGTCAGTATCAAAAAAGATAGTAAAAAAAGAAAGAAGCCGGCGCGTACGGCTTCTTTCCAGTTTGACGATCTTACCATGATGTGCGTGGAATTTGTCGGACCGGAAAAGAGAGAAGCGGAATAAAAACCGCTTGCATTTTCAGGGAAAAAGAAGTAAAGTAGAGAATGGATGTTTTTTTACTTTAATGCGTTAAAGTGAAAAGCGCGGACTGTTGTGGGGTACAAAGAAAAATCAGTGAGTAAAACTGCTGTGCACCATCGAAAAGCAGATACAGATAAGGAGAATCAACGAGATGAAGAAGTATTATCAGCCGGAGATCGAGACCATGCCGGTGGAGAAGATCAAGGAACTGCAGGAAGAACGCCTGATCAAGCAGGTGGCTTATGTGTATGAGAACAATAAATACTATCATAAGCTGATGGATGAAAAAGGCGTGAAGCCTTCGGACATTAAGGGGCTGGAGGATCTCTCCAAGCTTCCGTTCCTTACAAAGAATGATCTTCGGGAAGCTTATCCTTATGGACTTTTGTCCTGTCCCACGAAGGACTGCGTAAGGATCCAGTCCACCAGCGGGACCACGGGACGACGCGTGGTTGCATTTTATACACAGCATGACCTGGATCTTTGGGAGGATTGCTGCGCAAGAGCACTGGTCGCAGCCGGAGCAACCGAAGAGGATGTGGTT
>CAMPAX010000195.1 GCA_946633495.1 uncultured Lachnospiraceae bacterium
ATGCTTAAGTCCGGCGGACTATCTGCAGTAAACATCGATAAACAAAGTTTTTGTTTCGGTTATATACTCCACCCTGCGCCTTCCGTCTGCAGTGTAAGCATGCGGCTGAATATGCTTCCCTGCCTGTTTTTCAGTTCTGCAGGAGTGCCCTCTTCTGCCACCTTTCCGTCCTTCAGCACCACGATCTTATCTGCCGCTTCCACGGTACGCATACGGTGCGCTATCACAAGCACGGTTTTACCTTTCAGCAGTCTTGACAAGGCGCCCTGGACCTTCGTTTCATTTTCCACATCCAGAGAAGCGGTTGCTTCATCCAGAAGTACGATGGGCGCATCCTTAAGAAGAGCCCGAGCGATGGATATCCGCTGCCTCTCACCGCCGGACAGCTTCGCTCCATTTTCTCCGATAGGTGTTGCATAACCCTCCGGCAGCTTCCCGACGAATTCATCACAGTTGGCCGCCTTTGCCGCAGCCAGGACCTCTTCATCGGTCGCTCCGTGCTTTCCCAGCCGGATATTCTCCATAACGGTATCATCAAAAAGAACTACATCCTGAAAGACCACCGCGTAATCGGAAAGCAGGGTTTCCGGCTCTACCGTACTGACATCCACGCCGCCGACGCTTATCGTTCCGGAGGAAGCATCCCATAACCTGGCTGCCAGACGGGCACAAGTACTCTTTCCTGAACCGGAGGGTCCCACCAGCGCAGTAACCTCGCCCTCCTTTGCAGTAAAGCTGACTCCGTGAAGAACCTGCTCGTCATCGTAAGCAAAAGAGACGTTTTCAAATGTGATGTCATGACCTTTTGGCTGATACTCCGCTTTACCGGAGGCCGCGGGGGTATCATAGATCTCCATCAATCGCTTTGCGGAAACCTCAGACAGGAATACCTCGGCAATGAGGGCCAGGCTCTGATCAAAGGGTGCATAGATCCTGGTGATCACAAGAAGGAACATGAACAGGATCATAAAGTCCACCTGTCCTGAAAGTATCAGGTTTGCCCCCGCAAGGATGGTGGTTGCAACACCGAGACGCATGATCACACTGGCTGCATTTACAAAAATACCCGTGGATAATTCCCCGTGAATATTCGTCTTTTCATGGTTGTCGATCTTATTAAAAAGCTCCTTCAGGAACCGATCCTCCTGATTGGTGGCATGGATCTCCCGGATATTTTCTATCGTCTCCTGCATGCCGTCGGAAGCACGAAGTGCTGCCGCCTTGGCTGCCGCCGCATTTTTCTTTGCCATCTTCCGGCTGCCGAACAGAAGACCGAACGCCACCGGAACGCCCCAGAGACATGCAATAGCCAGTCTCCAGTCCATGATAAAGAACATGACCGCGATAATGGCGGTAGATACATAGGACCCGTAGAGATATCCCAGAACATGGGACCACACATGTTCCATCCGGTTCACGTCGCTCATCATGGTTTCCGTCAGATCCGCCAGATCCCTCTTTCCGAAGAAACTGAGGGGCAGCTTCCGAAGCCGCTCTGCCAGGCCGATCCGCATGGTCAAGATCTCTCTGTACACAAGACCGTAGGTGGTTCTGTACTGCTGGATATGTGTGATAAGGGACAGGATCAGAAACCCGATCACAAGTCCGATGAATATCCATGCGTTCGGCGGAGGATCTCCTCCCGTCAGTGTCTTCATGAAATGATCCATGAGGAAATACAGGATGCCCATACCTCCCATGACCGTCAGATTCACGATGATGGTCCAGATCATTCCCTTCTTCGTATTGGAGACTCCCGCATCGGAAAGCGCGTATTTTCTCTTAAACTTCTCTCCAAACACTATCTGGCACCTCCTTCCGAAGAGATCTTCCATTCCACAGCCCGGTTATAGTCATTCCACATGGAGGAATACATGCCGCCGGCATTAACCAGTTCCGCATGAGATCCTTCTTCAACGATCCGTCCATCTGCAAGAACAATGATCTTATCGGCTCCGACTACGGCGGAAAGCCTGTGGGCGATCATGATCACGGTTTTTCCCTGTGTCAGGTGCCTCATTGCCTTCTGGATCAGCATCTCATTTTCCGGATCCGCAAAGGCAGTTGCTTCATCCAGAACCACCACCGGTGCATCCTTCAGGATGGCCCGGGCCAGAGCAATCCGCTGCTGTTCACCGCCGGAAAGATATGTACCTTCCGCTCCGATCACCGTATCCACACCCTTCGGCAGCTTCTCGATGATATCCATACACTGTGCGGCCTCAAGGGCCTTCATTACCTCATCTTCAGTGGCGTCCGGTCTGGCCGCACGCACATTTTCCAGAATCGATGTTTTGAACAACCTGTTATTCTGGAATACAAATGCGATCCTGTCCATCAGAACCCGGGAGGAAATGTCCTTCACATTCACGCCTCCCACCAAAACCTCACCTGAGGTCACATCCCAGAACCGGGGGATCAGACTGGCCGCCGTGGTTTTGCCTCCTCCGGAGGGGCCGACGAATGCAAGTGTCTGTCCGCTCTCCGCTACAAAGGACACGTGATCCAAAGCTGCTGTCTCCGCACCTTCATAGGTAAAGGACACATCCTTAAACTCCACGCGGTTTCCGGAGGGTTCCTTCGGAGACGCCGGTTGCTCAAGGATCGGAGCATTCATTACCGTTTCGATCCGAGCAAGAGCTGTATTCGCAAGCATGGTTCCGCTGGCTGCAAACATGATCTTGGCCAGTGCCGTGGAAATGATGGCTGAAAATACCGCATAAAAAGCAAAGTCCGTGATAAATCCGGCAAAGTCCCCTGACTCCAGGGCCTTCGGCGCCAGAAAAAGAGTGACCGGTACAAGGAAGATAAATGCGCCTTCGGTAACCGTCAGATTTATAGACTGGGGGAGTCGACATACGCCGTCCGTATACCGCTCCGCCTTGTTGCTGTAATCCTCGATGGATTCCTTAAATGCACGGAAGGAATATACCGTCTGCTGGAACACCTTCACCACAGGGATCCCGCGTACATATTCGGTTCCTGTCTTACTCATCACATCCTGCGCGCCCTGGTATTCCATCATGAGCTTTGCGTTCTTGCCGCCCATCATGGAGAACATCGCAGCGATCGAAATCACAGCCGCCAGCATACAGGACGCTCCCATGCGCCAGTCAAAGACAAACATCAGCACCAGCATGGATACGAACATGGTTGCCGTTCCCACGATATCCGCCAGATTGTGGGCCAGAAGTGTCTCCGTCTCCGCAGACGCATTATCCAGACGGTTTCTGAGCAGACCGGATGCGTGACTGTCGAAGAAACCAAGCGGCGCCTTCATCAGATGCTCCATACCTCTTTTCCGGATGTTGGAAGCTGTCTTGAACGCCGCAAGGTGCGTACACATCAGCGCGGCAAAATAGATAAGGATCCCTCCCACAGCCGCAGCAAAAGCGATCCATCCATAGACGGATATTTCAGAAGCTGATGCAAAATCCGGTGCGGCCTTGATGAGTTCCTTCAGCACCAGCCAGATGCATACATACGGGATCATCCCTGCAATCATGGCGATGGCCGAAAGAAACAGGCCGAGAAACGTCAGTTTTCGGTAGTTCCCCGCATACTCCAGAAGCCTGGACAGCGGAGATCTTTTCTTCTCCTTCTTCACAATGCTCCTCCTGTCTTTAATGGTTAGTTACCGCTAACCTCTATGTTTTTTAATACTCCGCCTAAGCGGAGTATTAAAAGATATGATCCTCCGGACGGCACTGTCCACAGGATGTTAGTTATGTCTAACTTTCAGCAGTATATATCCAATAAATGCATTTGTCAATAATCCCCTTGCTTATTTGTCTTCTTCAACACCGAGAACATCTCCCCGGCACTGGTTATAGTATTTACACTTCATACAGCATCTCCTGCAACCTTTTCCTCTATGCATCCAGTACAGAAATCTCTGCCACATTTCTGTCACCACCCTTCTAAAGATCGTTTCCGACCCGTTTTACGCCAGTTTTCACGATTTTCAGGTTCCCCTCAAGTTCCTGCTGATCCTGCTGATCATACTCTACCACATAAAGGTGTCCCAAATTCCACCCAGCCCAATCCCAGTATTTATGCGGCATTTCAAATTCTAAGTCTGGGAAGTTGCATAAACACTGGGCTGATCGAGTATCTTTTTTTCATATAACACATGCAAATTCTTCATTTCCTGCTATTTTCAAAAAAAGTGTTGACATCTAATCCGTGAAGTGCTACTATACTCCATGAGAG
Organism: uncultured Lachnospiraceae bacterium; assembly: GCA_946633495.1. Classification (GTDB taxonomy): domain Bacteria; phylum Bacillota; class Clostridia; order Lachnospirales; family Lachnospiraceae; genus Eubacterium_Q. Next base: position 4,213 of record CAMPAX010000195.1, read on the forward strand.
AAGTGCCTGTCTCTCCATTTGTTGTGTCAAAAATGGAGATATGGGCATTGTTTTGTATCTGCTACCCTGCAGAACAAAGATTTCAGAATTGAGGTAAGGAAAAGCAAATGAGAAGCATGATGACGAACAGAATGAACGCCATTCAGAA
>CAMPAX010000196.1 GCA_946633495.1 uncultured Lachnospiraceae bacterium
ATCACAACCGCTTTTCACATATTCATCTTATAATCATTTTGATAGTTATTCAAGCACTTTTTTATTCTCACGCATATCTACGAAGATGTCCTCCGGCTCGTTCCTTCACGCTGTCGCGGGTCTCTCTGTCGGAAATGTAATATCCCCGCCGAAGGAGCGGTGCCGCATATTCATTTGCATGTGTCACTGCCACCGTGATCCTTTTCACACAGCCTTCGGGCAGTCGTTCACTGTCGTAATCCTCCCGGATCCTCCGAAGGAACGCCTTCTCATCCAGCCGTCCGTACCGCAGGGTACCCTGGTGGGGATTCGGAACATTCGTCCGGTCCACCATGGAAGCATTGATCTCTGCCTTCTCGCATTCTTCGTCAAAGCGCCCGGCGCCATGGCGGGTGAGGTAGGTTCTGGTCACATAGCAAACCTCGACGTCGATAATACCGGCATGTATGTTGTCATCCCACGATTGCTTACCCTGCCGATGCTCTGGCCCTCTCGCGAAGTTGTAGGACAGCAGTTTCATTTGATCCATATTTCGCAGCAATCGCACATACTCCCGAATCAGCGCCGCCGGATTCCGAAGACCTGTATTGCTTGGCGTGGTATGGCATCCATATTCCTTTCTGGACCGGTCCAGAAGGAGACCCTGTCCGCTTTCAAATATGATCCGGTCATACCCCTGAAGGATTTCGACCTCCCGAAGTTCCGTAAGGGCACACATCCGACGAAAGTCAGCAATATAGTTATCAACCAGTCCCTCTTCCTCCAGAATAATCTTCCACTCTGCCGGGATCTCATGGATCCCGGCAGCCGCAAGTCTTCGCCGCATATAATCTCTGCATTCACCATATAAATAATCTCGGATTGCTTCGTCCGTCATGTTGCAGAGTTCTCCCAGACGCAGACCGTCCCGGATCAAGGTCTCCCAGATTCCCACTCCGCAGCTTCCGTGCCTGCCTGCGCCGCGGTGTTCTTCCAGGATCTGATTGGTGATCATGTCATAAGGCGTCGAAACCGGGCATTCCGGGTCCATAAAAATACGGTATTTTTCTCGTCCCTCACGAGCTCCCTTCCCGACTCTGCGCCCGGTCTTTGAAAAAGCACCTGCTTCCGTCAGCGCCTCATACTCCTGCATGAAGATCATAGGATTTACGATGAAATAGCCCGGGAGCCAGGTATCCGCACCCGCAAAGGTTCCGGAACCGAAATGATGGAACACATGCCGAACACCCTCCGGTGTTACGACCGTGTGTCCTCGCTGGGCGCCGCCGTTGCTGCAGATCACCAGTACACGTCGTCCGGCCTTTGCAGCATCCGCAGCAAAATAATCCGTCATCAGGCCCTTGCCTTCATCGCCGAAATTTCCGCCGATCACAACTTTGATGTCCTGCATACGCACCTCCTGTTTTTTTTCATATGAGCCATGCCGCCATCTCCGGATACAATTCTCCTGATGGAGAATTGTATCCTACCAGGCGATGCCTGCTGCCTTCGGGAGTTCCACGCGGCCACGGCGAAGCGCTTCATTTCCTGCATGCGCAGTTACGATCCGCACGATCTCATCTGCGATGGTATTCAGACGTACCACCTTGAAATGCTCCGGATCCATCACCGCATTCCAGGTCCTGATGTATCCCTCGCTCCGGCCCGCACGGTGTTCCACAAACAGATGATATACATCATACTTTTCCTGCACCGCCGGATACAGTCCGGCCGTTTCCACATCCTCTGCCAACGGTTTCCCGAGGATTTCTCCCAAACGCCCGCCCGGCAGATACGGATTGATTCCCTCATCGCCCATGGTGATAAGGATTCCCCTCTGCCCACGGTTCCAGGCATCCAGCCGCACCTGATTCAGCGCGAAATACCATGCTGCAGTGTAGGACTCATATCCATTGCCGCCACCGCCGAATTCAAAATACACCTTGTCCAGCTGCTCCGCGATCCGAATATCCGATTCAAACTGGCTCACCTGCAGCGGGCATCGGTCATACGCCAAATCACCGATCCCCATGACCATGAACTCCACATCCTTTACCTGCTGGTACAGACGGGTCATGATGACGTTCAGCTCCTTTGCAACTTCCACCGCCGCCTGTCCCATGGAACCGGTCACGTCTAATGCAAGGATCACCGGTATGGTCTCCGGATGCTCCTGCGTATCGCAGCACTCCCGCACCACGTCCTTCGGATCCAGCATCGGATCCAGCTTCCTGGCCGCAAACATTTCCTGATTGGACAGGTCTCCTGCAACCTTACCATCCGCACCGACGGTTCTCCCCATCCGGCTGGAATAACTTCTGAAAGTATCAACTCTCCATATTCCGCTTCCCATAACTGCCTCCTTTCTAATCATTACTTCGTGCGCAGGCGCGCTTCGTAACGAATCATATCGCACGTACATGGCGATTATACGCCATTCTATTCATTTCGAATCCGCGCTCCATGATAATTATCCACACTGCGCGCCTTCCGCCGCTCCGTGAATCATCATTTCGCGTCATCTGCTCCGTCGAAATCAAAGATCCCTTCAAACAGTCCGTCGCCCCCCTTTCCCAGAAGAAGCAACGGAAGCATTCCGGACATGCCGCCCATATTCGTTCCTCCGGCGGTCGCTGTGTTTCCCTTCATCATCTCGGAAAGCATCATATACTTCAGGATCTTATCGTTCCCTTTTTTCAGATCATTTCCGAACATGGACACGATCTTGCCGTAGAAGTAGGTATTCCCCATGAAAATGTACCGCTCCGGAAGGATCTGCTCCACTGTGGAATCTTCGTAGTTGATCGCCGTGATCCGATCCGCCTCCTCTGCGATCACACATCTGGGTTTACCGTTCACGAGGATGATGTCCCCTGTCTTCACCCGGTTCGTGGGGATCAGGAAGAAGAATTCCTCTCCGATGGGGAATACGAAATTGCTGCAGTTCACCAGCTGACCTGTTTCGCTTCGAAAGGTCTTGTAGCCGTTTGATGTTTTGATGGCGATCTCTCCGATCATGGACAGCCTGCACATGCTCGGTGCGATCTTCCCAAACATCCCGTTCATCAGATTGTTCATAAGGCTTCACCTCCATTCCATACTTCGCGCCTAACTTATTATCTTTCTGATAATATCTTTTTGTGATTACATCTTATTATCTTTTTGATAATATGTCAAGCATTATTTTAAAAAAACAAAAAAAACCCGGATCCGGTTGTTTTCACAACCGAATCCGGATCTGTCTCAACTATATTTCATAAAGTAACGCCGACATTATTTACCACACCGACAGACACATAATTCTCCACCAGTGCCCTCATATCCGTCCCTTCCTCTGCCGTACGGTTCGGCTGTCCGTTCACGATCACACGCCTGCCGCCGCTTTCCAGTTTCTGCACCTCATCGTAACCGTCCCGATAGAACATGCTTCGGGATACTGTCCGATTCCGCAGCACGCCCCGACATTCCGCCAGAGGGCAGCCCGGAAAGTTCACGTTATGAATGGTTCCGTAAGGAAGCGGTGTCTCGATCAGCTCTGCCAGTAGTTCGGACAGATACCGATCTGTCACTTCATGACACTCCTTAGCCTGCTCGGAGACCGCGATGGAGTGCCAGCCCTGGAAGGCTCCTTCAAATGCCGCGCCACAGGTTCCGGAATACTGGATATCTGTTGCGGAATTATATCCGAAATTGATTCCCGACAGCACGATATCCGGCTTCTCCTGCATGATATGCACACCGCCCACCCGGACACAGTCCGCCGGTGAACCGCTGCACCAGAAGGCCTTCACGCCCTCCACCGGAAAGGGATACGGCCCGATGTCGATGGTATTCCGAATATTAATGGAATGAGAAGATGCACTCCGCTGCCCATCCGGCGCTACCACCCAGACCTCACCGAAGTCCTTGGCCGCACGAACCAGCCGAAGCAGCCCGTCTGCATCGATCCCGTCATCATTTGTGATGAGAATTCTTCTCATTTCAACGCCTCCTGATTATCCTGTTTCATACGTGAGCAAGCACACACAAAGTATGTCTCACAAGCCTGCATGGCTCATTGTTCGCGCACATTTCGCGAATCGCGATGATCACTTGAATCGGGCCACCAGCTTCGGTTTTCCGTTTGGATCGTTCAGAACCACCGTTACCACCCCATCCTCTTCTCCGATCATCGGATAGAGTACATCGCCCAACACCGACTGAGCCCGAACATCACAGCGAAAGTCCGTAAAACCTGCGGTTCCCTGCGGGATCACGGAACAGGCCAGGGCCACGTACTGTCCGTTGTTCACATGATGGTTGGTATCGATATTCATCTCGGTTACCGTGATGGGCGGCTTTGCC